>NZ_JACYFG010000013.1 GCF_014803405.1 Pelagicoccus enzymogenes | reverse complement strand
CGCCTCGAAGGTCCACAGGTCTACGTCGCCGGTGTCGATGGCGCCGGAGGTTCTCGCCCCGTTCTGCAGGGGGCCTCCCTCGTCGCCTTCGGAAATGGCGAACTCCTCCAGCATGTTGGAGTAGTAGAGGTCGTAGGTTCCCGAGAGCTCCGGGAACACGTTGTCTCCGTTCTCGACGGCTACCACGTAGGTTCCTGCTTGCTCGGCGTAGAGGAAGACCTTGGCGTTGTCGCTGTCCGAGTCCCCCGTGACGAAAGTGCCGTCGGGGGCGAATACGTTCAGCAGCGGTGAAATGCTTCCGCCCGTTCTGGCGAAGCTTATGTCGATGGGGTCTCCGACCTGCGCCTCGAAGGTCCACAGGTCTACGTCGCCGGTGTCGATGGCGCCGGAGGTTCTCGCCCCGTTCTGCAGGGGGCCTCCCTCGTCGCCTTCGGAAACGGTTATCTCATCAGGAAAGCGAGAGTAGTAGAGGTGGTAGGAGCCATTTGCGTCGTCGTCGGAGCTATCGTTTTGCACGATGACGGTGTAAGTTCCTGTGGACTCTGCAGTGAAATAGACTTTCGAATTTGTGCTATCGAAGTCAGATGCGACGGATGCCCCGGTTTCGTCGAATACGCGAAGTCCGATGGATAGGTTTCCGAAGGCCTCGGTTTCGACTACTGATATGTCTATGTTTTGTCCTGTCTCGGCCTCGAAACTCCACATGTCGGAATCCCCTCTAATCAATTGGCCGCTGTGCCTCGCTCCGTTTGTGAGTGGTCCGCCTTGATCGCCTTCTCGAGTCGTAAAGGGGGCCCCTGACTGTGCGAGTGATAGTATGTATTCGATTCTCCCCAAAAGAGGCACACCGTTTACGTCGCCGATTTGCACATGATATTTTCCAGTGTACGGGGCGATGAGCGTTTTGTTCATGTCGAATCGGAAGTTTCCCGACTCGCTCCAGAGGACCTCTCCATTGAAGTCCAAGATTATGTAGGGAGTAGGGGCTTCGTCTTTGTATTCGTCCACGGCCATACGGAGGCTTATGAAGTCGCCTGCCTCTGCGTTAAAAATCCATTCGTCGACGTCGCCCCAGTCTATCTTGCCGTCGTACTCGATAAGGCCATTGGAGAGCCCGGATTGACTTAGGGCTTGTGGTAACAAGGCGAAGAGAGGTGCCGCCAGAACAAGGCAGTTGAGCAGACACGTTGGTACGTGCCTCAAGAAAGAGCGGGATTCCATGGAGCCGAACTCTGCGGAAAGGAGGAGATTGCTCAAGCCGGATCTTGTTTTTTGAGGTTTTCCAATGCTGCAACCTCTCTTGAGAGGCTGCAGCTTGACCTTCGAGATCCGAGTGTAGCCACCGTCGATAGGGTTATCTTGGAAAAACAATGGCGCGGCATTTTACGCGAATATCCGATCCGCCTGAGGTTGCTCGAAGCTCCCAATTGCCGCTCCCGTCTGCTCTCAGTTGAGCTTGTTCTGCCATGCCGTTGAACGCGCCAGCAACTTCCGTCAGAAACATCGCTCCGTCTTTGAGATTGAAGGGATTCGGTCCAAGAAAGAATTTGACGATGTTGTCCTCACCTGGACTGGTTGCTGCTTGTATAATCTCTCTGGATACGCGTAGTGCGTTTGCATTGGCGGAGGGAGAGTCGAATGCGAGTGTGACATTTGTAGTTGGCATTGTAGATCCGTGTTGGTTGAATGTTGCGTTGATTTGTTGATTACATTCGGGTCGACTTGACTGTGTTGAAGCCGTGTTTCCGCTCGGACCAAGACCAGCAGTTTATGCCCAGATTCTTCTTCGCATCTGCGAGTGCGGAAGTGATATCTGCGCCAAAACCGATGCCGAAGTATTGAGATGTGTTGTAGCCGTTTGGCACGTCCGCGGAAATAACGATGAGATAATCGCCCTTGTAGGATCCCCAATCTAGATTGTCGACATGATCGATCCTGCTGGCTTGAGGATAGCTGTTACTGCAGATTTCCTTAGAGTTTCTTTGTATCGTAGTTTTATCGCTGACAGCTCCCGTCGACCAGCTAAAGCCGAGGTGGGTCCTGCCATTACCCCACTCTGTATCTTGGACGGCGAAGTGGACAGATATGTATGTAGGAGTCTGGGCGAAGCAGGCGGTTGCAAGTGCCACAAAGATTGCGATAAGGATCGTTGCTTTCATGTTTTGGTCGGTTTAGTATTTTTAATAGAGAAGAGTCCTAAGTGTATGCTTTTCGGGAAAAATACGGTAGCCCACGAATTACTTAGGGTTGAAAGGTCTTGTGACTTGTTGCCGGACAAGGCATCATCGGCTTGTTCCTCCTCTTGAAGTTGCTAATGAAGCTGCCGGATTTACATTCGTCCGACCTGCAAGCCGTCGACAGCCTTCGCAGCGCGTTTCTCAGCGTTCGATCCTGGGACGAGTTGATAGACACAACAGTGTCTATGATCTCGAAGGCGATCCCGTGCGACTGCGTTTGTTGGAACGAGTGGAGTCCACGATTCGGAAAATTGCTGCGAGCTGAGGCGAACGAAGAATACCAAGATCCATTGTTCGGAAAATTCGAGGCGCTGGAGAAGACGGTGTCCTATCATCCAATAATTTCGGTGAACCGCCTCTGGCACACGATCACAGATAGCATTCGACTGTCGGATCTAGAACCGATTGTTCGCTTTAAGAGCAATCCGCTATATTGGGAGGTGTATCGGCACCTCGATGCCGCATATCAAATTGCCTACACGCCATTGGTTCTATCTGATCGTTCCATTGCAATTACGCTGAATCGACGGCTGTCTGACTTCAGCAGACGTGAGATGCAGCTGCAGCGGTTGGCGTGTGATGCTTTCGCCGAGACAGCAGAAAGGCTTCATGCGGAGCGCGCTTACCGAGAAGCGTTCAACTGCATTGCCGACCATATTGAAAGCGCAACTGGGCTGTGTCGCTTCAGTTCGTTGACGGTTTCTGAATTGGAGTTGATCGCGTCTCTACTCGACTGTGGCTCGATAGAAGGCTCGTCCTCGAATATGCGGATACGTTCAGATACAGCCCGAAGGCGGTTGTGCGTGATTCGTGAAAAAACGGGAGCCAGCACAAACAAGGAGTTTCTCTCGTCGCTGCGATTCCTCAGGCGAAGTGTCGAAACGCAATAAATGCAAAAGGTTGAGAGTATGCGAGGAGCGTCGCCCCAAAACCATCAGCGAAAGTTCGAGGGTGTCGTCGGAATTTTGACGGCTTTGGGGTGGAATGCGTGTTTTCGTAATCCTAACAGTACGGGTGAGTTCCGGGCATTTTTGCAGACGGATGGAAGCGCATCAGAACGTCTACTCAACGAAATACAAATGGAGGAGATGGCGGGAAGGGTTCCGGATTGGGCGTGGCTTCTGCGGACGGAAGAGATTATGGTTTGGGCCAATACAAAGCGGGAAGCGAGCGGGTGCAGGCCTGACTTGACCAAGCGACAGTCTGAAATCTTAGCGTTATTGGAAAGTGGATACGAAAAGAAAGAGATTGCGGCAGAGCTGGGTCTATCTCCGCGCACTGTGGAGACTCACGTTCTAGCTATCTATCGTCGGTTAGGGGTTCAAACCTTTGCGAGTCTATTGTTCCGAGACGAATAGGAGCGAGCGAAGTGTCGCTAGCTTATTGAGAGAACGGTTAAGGCGCAATTTTCCGAAGAGCTCGTGTTCGGGAGAGTGTTCGTTGAATCGCAACCGGGTACACGCCCCGAAGCTCAGTTCATGGGTATTTATTCTCGTTCTCTGGGCCTTCAGTCGCTGTCAAATCTCTGGAGGACGTGATTGTGCAAACAAAAGGCACTTCCATGTCACTAGGTTTTCTAGAAGTGGTTCGGCCTAAGTGTATGCGCGTTGTCTTGGTTATGGATTAGGGTTTCTTATCTTATGCTTGAAACGATTCAATTCTAGGTATTGTACCTATGAAATCCTTTACATGCCTTAGTAGATATAGAAGAATACCCTAGATGTCGCTTTCGAGGCAGTTAGGCAAGATAGAGCGGGAGCTCGAAGGGATCGTTGGCGTTCAGGAGAGGCAGATTTTCCTGCTACAGCAAATGATGCGGCTGTGCGGCTCGGATTTTTCGGCATTCAATCTCTTGGACAGAGACCTGCGAGTGGTGGGAGGTATCGCTTGGCCCGTTACGGAGGAGCGGATGCGTCTGATGCAGGTATTGAATCCTGTGCTCGGCGCTTTGCTGAAAGCCAGCCCGGTCAGTGAAGCCTTGCGGTTTGGCAAGCCAAAGAAGGCGGTCGCGATCGATTCGGAGGTTTTGCACGCCTCGCTCATCTACCGCGAGGTCTACCAGCCAATGGCTATGCATCATCTGGGTACGTTCGTGTATCCAGGAAATGGCGACTACATAGTCGGTGTGGGAATCTCTTCTTCATCGCAGCCATTCTCCAAGGAACAGATTCGTTCGCTGGAGCGTCTTTGCTTGCGGTTTGAGGGACTGATTTGTGGCGAGCTTCAAGCCATCGGACCGATACTTTCGTTCGCTAAACCGGGCGACTGGCGGGTGCGGGTTGGCGTGGACTTGTCTGCTTGCGAGCTGAATGACTACGTCACCGGCTTGTTCGCTTCGTTTTTTGGGGATACGGCTTCGTGGCTGGGGAAGGGGATGCTTCCGCCAGAGCTGACGAATCATATTCGAGGCGTTTTTCGCGCGCAAGAGGGTGGGCTTATCCCAGTTAGGGGCGTTCGGAGGTGCTCGGTTTCCCGAGCCTATCGCGGGCGTAAGTTAAACCTGTTCTTCGAGGAAACGCCGAACGGCCAAGACTACCTTTTAACCTGTGCCGAGGACGACGAGGCCGCAGCGCTGTTACAGCGGGTGAGCGATGCTTGCAAGGCCTTGCAGCGGGATTCTTACGCGGTCTATCGGACCTGCGTAGCAATGCTAGATGGAGCAAAGTCCCACGAGAGCATCGTGCAAAAAGCCTCTCTTGGCGGGCTAAAGGAGAGCAGTGCCAAACGCATAGTCAGCAGGGCCCGCTTGGTTCTTCGGCAGGTAGAGCAGGGCCACGTCACTTCGCTGGGTTAATCGTTTGAATGATTCGAAAAGGGAGCAAGGTAACGATGATACAGCAGACTGGAAGCCAAACATCACGAATCAAAAAAAACATGGTGATCACAAACGTTTCCCGCTATTTGGATACGGTGCGAAACCGAGTGGAGGTGCTCGTCGATCCGTTCAGTCGCCATCTGGAGTTGCTCAAGGGGCTAAACGAGCTGACGGGTGCGACTTTTTCGGCGATCAATCTTTGCGACGGCTACGGTCGGATGCTGGGCGGGGTTGTTTGGCCGCTCACGCCTGAAAGGCAGAAGCTGATCGAGAACCTTTCACCTCGGCTCGCTGATATCGTAGGAATGGAAGACGTGCAGTCTTACTTTATGGATGGAGGGCTCGGCTGCGTGAAAGTGATGCCTCAGCCGCTCTACCGTAGTTCAGCTCTTTACCAAGAGGTGTATCGCCACTTTAAAATGGAATACGCGGCATGGTACTTCTATCCGCGGCTAGATAACGGCGATACGGTGATCGTAGGGATAGCTTCGGAAGATGTCGATTTTGACGCGAAGACGCTCCGCCGATTTGATCGTTTCTGCAAAGCATTTGAAGGAATGATCGTTCGCATCACCCACAACGGCGACCGGCTACCAGTGGTGACGCCTCGTGGCGAAGACCATCAAGTCATGCTAAGCCCAACGTTAAAGCCGCAACAGGCTCTCTGGGGGTACCTGCGATCCGTCCTATTGCTGTTTTATGGAAGCGACGGCTACGACGAGGGAATCCTGCCGGAAAGCTTGATCGAAGAAATAAAGGATCTGCGAGGACGGAGAAGCGAGGGCATGATGCCTTTGTTGAGTCGAGATCTCCTCTCCTGGCACCGGATGAGTCGCGGCCGCAAACTCAACCTTGTGCTGCAGGCAACCGGAAAGGGCGGATATCAGCTTCAGTGCCACGAGGACAACAAAGCGATATTGCGCCTTCAGAAGATCCGCGAAGCATGCCTACAGCTCGAGAGGGATGGCTCTTCCATTTATTCAATATGCCAAGCCCTGCTCGATGGAATCAATGATGAGAAGGAAATCCTAGTTAGAGCAAATCTCGCGGCCCTCAGACCTGCTTCTGCTCGGCGAATTATAAGTAAAGCTAAGGCAATGCTCAAGTTGAGCTAAGTAATTGCCGTCATCCGTGCTCCATTTTGGAGCAAAAGACGTAAGATTACGTAAGAGGGTTGATCTGTAAAAGGATTGTGAATAGCGGTTTTGTTGTTCGTGCGCTTTGCACGTATTCTCCTCGAATCCTACTCCTCATGCTTTTCTCTCCAACCTCTAGTCACGTTCTTGCGGCTACGCACAACAACGGACCGATTCCTTCTTTCTTCGCATTAGGCTCCAGCCACGCCTTTGGTTTAGGAGAAAGAGATGCGAGTTCGTGGAAGAAGGTGGTTTTAAGAGCAGAGAAGAAAACTCGGGGACTCTTCAAATCGTTCCTACGGGGCTTCAATCTAGATATAGATGAGTAAGGCCGTGAAAAGCAGGAAGATCTGGACTGTTGTCGGTCTGGTTGCCGTTTTGCTCGGGTGGGGTTTGATTGCCATTTTGCGAGATGGTGAAGTGCCGAATACCGTTGGTGGAGAGGGACAACCTTCTTCTATGGTAGTTGAGAATGGGCAGCATGATGAAGACAGGGAGACTGTATTGGGTGCATCGAACGATGAGCAGGATGGTGTAGCCGATCCTGAAATTGCGATTTCAGCGGGTCTGACACCTGCTGAGCAATTTGAGGCTCAGCAAAGACTGCGTGAAGATTTGCTCGGTTTGCCTTCGGGTGAGGCAATTGCGCTAATTCTTGAGTACTTAGACTCTGGTCAGGACCAGAGTTTTAGATTGCCTTTCAAGGTGGGTAAGGGCGGATTGCTGAAGTCAGCTCCATCCTTGCGTGTTTGGATGTTGGATACGCTAGAGGAGGTGGATCTCGCGACGGCAACAGGTTATGCTGAAACCATATTTGACTTTTCAGACGTGGCAGATGAGTGGGCGATAGCGTTGAGGAGCACTTGTCTGGGTCGTGAGGACACTAACGGGAAATTGAGCGACGTGGATGCAGACTATCTCGAGGGGAGAGCTCTCGAGTTGTTGGGCAATTCGGATTGGCAACAAGAATTGAGTGGGGGGTATCTTGAGAGTTTTGATATTGTGCCGTTTCTGAGTCGCGAAGTGCTTATAGATACAATGTGTGGCTTGTTTAAATCCGAGGGGCCAATCGGCCATGCAGCGTATATTTCTTTAAATAAGACTGTAACTTTGAATCCGGAGTCTATTGAAGCTGTGCTTCCAAGTATGAGGAGGGCGACTATTGATGCCCGTGTTCGAGGGCAGTTCGTGGCTCAAAGTAATCCATCGATTCCAAGTCAGAGGGAGTTTTTGGATGAATGGCACCTATCTGCGGGCAACGATGAACTCGAGGGCTTCTTTTCTGTTTTTCCTGTTCTCACACAGATTGCGAATTACAGTCTCTACGATACTAGCTTCAGCAGAGGGCAGATAGCTTCTAACTACAACTCGCGGCTGCTGTCCTCTTCTAGATTGCTTAATGGGTGGAAGGCAAAGGCATCTTCCGACGTGAATAAGGAACAAATACAAGCAGCTTTTGACCGAATACAAAAGGCGATTAAATGAAGGTACTCTATAATCTTATAATATTGTCCCTCGCTTTGGTGGAGTTTGCAGGTGCAGATGTTACGGTTGAGCCATACGATGTTCTGGGTGTTTCGTTCGATGATGAGCCTTATGGTTATATAGGAACCTTGGAAGGCTCTGGAGGTATTGGATCGGCTTTTCCGGTTGAAAAAGGTGTGTGTTTGACGGCTGGCCATGTCGTTTTCAACAAATCTACTAGTTCATGGTCTGCTGTTTCATATTCTCCTCAGCGAAATGACGCCCATAGGGAAGAGAAGGCTGTTATATTATGCCTTGGCTGGAGTTCGTACACTGCTAATCATCCAAGCAATTCAACTGCAAGTCCAGATCAGTTTAATTTGGATGCGGCTGCTGTAGTGCTTTTTGATCACGGTCACTCATCATTGCTTAAAACTAAAAGCGAGGATGTTGTTGAAGATTTGAGTTTGAATAATATAGAGAAAGTACTGATTGGGTATCCGGAACCCCACAGGTTTTCTAATCCGAATTACAGTTCACTTGAACAGGGGATTCCTTTTGGGACATCACCGCAGTCGATGGTTATTGATGTAGCCGATATTGAAGATGGGGTTCCCTCTGATGATCACGATTTTGACCTATATTATGCACCTGAATTGCACTCGGCTCAGGGTAATAGCGGAGGTCCTTTGCTTGTAGAGAACGTTGAGGGCTGGTATGCGGGTGCTATCCTTGTGGGAGGAGGTCCTGGAGATGGAAGCGTTTTCAAATTAATTAACGACGAAGTGGAGGATTTGAAAGCATTGGCCTCTTTACACTATGCCAACATTGAGGGTGGAGCATTGCTGACGATGGAGATTGATGAGTACGTTTCGAACTCCGAATTTGTGATTATGGATGTCTCTCTTCAAAAAACAGACCTCGCTAGCTCAGTTGATGGTTTAGAGGTATCAATTGATGATGAGTCGGAAATTGAAGCTATTGCCTACACGGAGGATAAAATTAGACTATTTTGGGATTTTGATGGGTTTTCAAGAACCAGCTGGGCCCCGATTGCAGATATCCTCAGGGATAGAGAAAATCTAGTAATTAAGTTTAAGACCTCAATAGAAACATCTGGTTCTAATGAGACATATGATATTGGCCCGGGCTGTCAACACCTAACATCGTCTGGTTGGGCTGAAAAAATAAGTATATCCAATAAAATATTCTTTAAGGATATGTCCTTCCCAGTTGTGTCGATAACTGGTGATTCGGTTGAGTTTTCATGTGACTATGGTTCTTATTCGTGGGAAGGACCGGATTCTGTCGTTTTGTATGTAAGACGAAAGAGGGAGGGGGCGTTTATACAGCCCATCCAATGTTCACGCAAACTTCAGCAGATAGCTTCGACAAATGGGCTACCTACTCAAGGTCTTTGTCTTTTGCTGCACCCGTGGATTGGGAATACTACTACGAGGCAATGCTCGGAGAGCTCAAGGTTAAATCAGAAATCGCAACGCTGCAGGTTAGGGATGCTCCACAAAATGTCGAAGGTTGGGATCTTCAGATGAAGGGTTTTAATGCCTCTAGCTACGTTGCTCCTGGCGGGACAATCAAAGTAAGTAAGGCTGATGTTTTTAATGGATCGGATATTGGAAAGGATTACGGCGACATTTCCTACAATCTCGTACTTAAGAATTCATCCGGTTCGACTGTGTGGTCGAGGAGTGGTGCTCTCGCTGGTGGAGTTGATGCTGGGCAAACGAGGTTTTTTAGTAGCCAGGTGAGCAATTTTCCTGCTCCGGAATCGGAGGGGGTGTATACGGTGGAGATGCAGTTGTTGCCCAGCAAGGATGAGGATGATTCGAATAATTCTGCTTCTGCCACTGTGTTAGTCACATCGGATGATGATTTAGAAAGCTCGCGCGTTTTTCCAGACGAGAACTGGGATGTCGTGTTTAGAAGCGATGATCCAAGTACCTATACGTATAATTTTAACGGAAAAACATTTAGTATCTATGATTTGGATTCTTCTGGTGTTGGCCTGAGGCGAGGGTCAGATGGGAGGCAACTCTCAGGGAAAGCGGGCGAGTATGATTGTAGTTATAGTGAATGCATTTACATTAATTCTCTGTGGATAGTCGCCTCGAACACCGTTGAAGCTGAGGTTGGTTTCGCGAAGTATGAGTATGGATTGATCCGCTTTGTGGGTGGCAACGAGCTGATAATTCCAAAGGGGGAAACCGGAACTCTTGTCATTGAGGCGAGGCCTGTTAGAGAGTATTTTGATTCGTCCTCGATAGAGATTTTTGGAAACGACGAAGTTGAAGATTGGGAAGGTGGTAGTAGGCGTAGCAACAGCAACCGTCGAATAGAAATAGATTTCGATATACCGAACAATGAAACAGCGGGAACACGTACCGCGAATGTTTTTCTAGATATGAATGGCAAGCGGGTGCTTGAGAGCTTTCGGATCCGAGTGCTTGAAGATCCGCCTTTGATTACAAGCGTTACACCGTTAGTTGTCTCAACAGGAACAGTGGTTACAGTTGATGGAAACGATTTCTCGAGTGCGGGTAAACTATCGTTGGATGGAGTTGAGCTAGAAACCCTAAGCTGGAGCTCTTCGACGATTACGTTCGTTGTACCTTCAGATGCTGCGACGGGGCGACTGGAGGTTCTTGCAAATGGATTGGCGAGCAATTCGGTGCTCCTCACTGTAGAAAACGTAGCTGTTTTTTCATTGTTGAACGACGATGGAGCGGTGTCTTCAGGCGAACACGAATTTGGCGAAATCGAGTTGGGGGATTCGAGCTCAGAGAAGATTTTTAGACTCAAGAACATAGGCAGCAGCCTGATGTTGCTGTCTGGATTTTCTTCACCCAGTGAAATTGGGTATTCGATCGAATCGTTTGGAGGAGAGGTTCTGAGCAATGGGCAGGTCTCGGTGGCGGTGGGAGACTATGTGCGTTTGAGAATGACCTATACGCCGAATGGCGTTGGTTCCGATTCGCATACGCTGACATTCGGAACAAACGACAGCTTGAATGCTGACGTGGAATTGAATTTCAGCGGGACTGGAGTTGATACGGTCGCTCCCAATTTGGAAATCGTCTCACCAGAAAGCTCACCGTTTGAAACTCTTGTTTCTACACTCGATATTCTTGCTACCTATTCGGATGCGGCTCCGATAACTATTCGATACTCTGTTGACGGCGGATCGTTTACCGAAATCTCTGGTTCTCAAGGGATCTTGAAAATTGAAGGGATTGAATTGGACGTCGGCTCGAATCAGATTGTGGTCGAAGCAGAAGATGGCTCTGGAAACCGAACAACTCGTTCAATTGAGGCAGTCTACACCGAGCCTTATTTTCTAAACCTTTCATCGAGCTCGGAGACAGGCGGGAGGGTTTACGGTGATGGCATCTATGCCCCCGGAACCGCCGTCATGGTAAATGCTAGCGCAAGCGAGGGATATGAATTCGAGAGTTGGTACGAGAATGACCAATTTGTGAGTAGCGAGAATTCGTTCAGTTTCCTCCTGTCGAGTGATAGGTCACTCGAAGGCGTATTCAGTTTAAATGGTACAGTACCTCGAAATCCGGTTGCCAATGCGGGAGCAGATACCGTTGCGACAGATTCCGATGGTGATTGCTACGTCTCGGTCGACTTGGATGGCTCGGCATCCGTTGATCCAGATGATGATATTGTAAGCTGGACCTGGTTGTGGTCTGAGGCCGGAGAGATTAAGTCGGTTGACGGAGAGACTGCGATCGCCGCGATGTTAATCGGACCCGCTGAATACGAACTCGAAGAAGAATCTGGATCGAATACCGTCACGTTGGAGGTGGTGGACTCAAATGGTAATAGTAGCACGGATACAATCGTAGTTAGCTTTAGGCACGGAGTAGCCGAGAGTCCGGTAATCGAAGCGGAGAGAGAGGGGTTCCCCGTGTCAACAACCGTGACGATCTCGCATCCAAGCGATTCTGCTGTGATCTATTACACTGTGGATGGCTACCCTCCAGAAGCAGATGGTATCTTGTACGAAGGGCCATTCGAGGTCAGTGAAACAATGCTCGTTCAAGCGGTTGCCTATGTGGATTGTTTTGTTCCTTCTTTCGCGTCAAAGTCGCTGACAAAAAGAGACGACTATTTGCGATTGGACGTAGATCATTTCGAAGTTGGATCTGACTCGCAGGAGCTGGAAATTGAAGTAGAGTCCAATTTCGATTGGGAAGTTACAGCAGATTATGACTGGATCACTTTGAATACACCTAGTGGCTCAGGAGATGGCACCTTGAGTATTTCGATCGAAGAGAATGGTAAGCTTGGGCCGCGAAAGGCAGAGGTTACTGTTTCCGGTGCTATCATTGAGATTTTGCAAAGTGGTGTTGTAGAAAGTGGATACATCACAGAGGAGCGCTTTATCTTCTTGGAGAGCGAAGAGGCGACAGATGGTGGTTTTGTGTTGGATGAATTAGAAGCTTGGTCGGCTGAGAGTCTGAGCCCATGGCTAACTGTGCTCTCGAGCGAGGACAGCGGAATAGATGGGGTTCGTTTTGAGGTGGAAGTTAACTCCTCGGGCGAGTTGCGAATAGGTCAGATAGAGGTGAATGGAGAAATCTACTCCGTGGTTCAAGGACAGTATGGCGAATTCGGATTTGCATACGGTCCCAATGAATGGGGGCAACTGACAGGTGATGGTAGAACTTCCACGATTTCAGAGCCTGTTAAGGTTCTCGACGGAGTAAAGCGTGCTTATAATTCTCGTGGCAGTACGATTGCCTTGAAAAGCAATGGGGAACTCTGGGGGATAAGCTCGGAAGGTTTCAGCCCTGAAGGAGAGTTCTCAAGCGTCCAAAACGAATGGATTTTGCTTAGGTCGAGTGTACGAAATATCGCAGGTACGGAGACCTCCTATTCAAGTGGATCTGACCGCCAATTTTACTTCATCACTGATAGCGACGAGCTTTATTCGATTTCCGGGAATGTTTTTTCTTACATTGATAACGATGTGCGTAGCGTACATCCAGCATGGCAAGGTTATTACTATATTAAGAATGATAACTCGCTGTACGGTGTTGATGAGAGGAATCAAAGTGGTAAGCTTGGCGTAGGGGACCGGGATCCACGCTTAAGTCCAGTTTTTATCGCTTCAGATGTTGTCGATGCAGACTTAGCTTCTTACTACGGAGCGTTTGTGAAGGTTGACGGCACCTTATGGGCGTCAGGAGCAGGGTGGAGTGGAGTCTTTCCTCAAGAGCTGGGGTGGCAGGACAACTTTACTCCAGTTCAAATAGGAGAAGGCGTGGTTGGAGTCGAAGGACTGGGATTCCAAATGCTCGTGAAGAAAGCAGATGGAGGGTTGTATGTCTTCGGGAATCGAAATGAGTTATTCGCTGATCTGGACCAGAGCCAAAGTAGACACTCTTTTGATGAAGCTCAGTTGCTTGCGGAGAATGTTGAAGAATTCCGCACGGTGAAGTTCTATGCTGACAAATTGATCTACACCCCAAACCAGCAATCTCCAGTTCTTCTTTACGAAAACTATAATGCAGGGACGACTGGTACAGGCGAGCTCTATGTCAATGGAGGCGAAACGGTTTACTTAAGTGACGATGTCATCTTTGCCTCGGTTAACGAGTATGTTGGTTTATTTGTGAAAGACGACAACTCGTTGTGGGCTTCTGGGCGTATTCAAGGGTCAATCGCTACTGAACTTGAACCACCTGAAGGGGGTAAGTACCCGGCATCCATTGACATATCAAATCTCGCTGACGTTGTTTCGGCAGGCCGAACGAACTTCTTTCTAGAGGAGACAGGAGAGTTGTCGATCGCAGGGCTCTCGGCTGATTTTCTAGGAGAAGACCAGCCACTATCCTTGGAAAGGGCAGGGATTGCTCAGGACGTGGAAGAAGTCGCCATTTTAGGTAATGGCGTTGGTTACCGCAAATCTGACGGTTCGGTTTGGCTTCATGGCATAGCGAGCGGAACGCTAGCACTGCAGGATCCGACAGTGCCAGTGAAGGTAGCGGAGAGTGCAATCTCGATGAGCGGTTCTGCAAATGCGATCTATTGGGTAAGCCAAGACGGTAAGCTTTTCGCAATGGGAGAGGACTCCCAAGGCCAGCTAGGGGAAACGTCAGGTGGCGGCCTTAGCAATCCATTGTCGATTTCTAGCTACTTCTCAGATGGGGAAGAGTTCGAACGGGTTTATCAAGTGGATAACGAGGTCAAGGTCGTTAACGCACTAGGCAGCACCGTATTTTACCAGAAAAACGACGGGGCTCTTTGGTCATTTGGATCCAACCGCAGAGGGTTGTTGGGTACAGATAGCTCAGAGCAAGAATCTCCGACTCCTTATATGGTGGCTCCGTTTGTCGATGGGCTGGTGCGTATACAATCCGGCAGCAACTATTTCTACCTAAGAGACGGAGAGCTTTATGCCTGGGGCACGAACGATAGAGGGGAATTGAAGACAGGAGCCGAAGGAGATTTGGCTAGTCCCGTTCAGGTTGCGGACGGGATTTCCAATATGAGAGGCAGCTACCTTAACGCAATTGGGGAGCTGCGTCGCAGTGTGGCTAACAAGACGACAGTATCTTCTCAGGTTACGCAATTCTACTCCGGAACATTCGGCTCACCTCTTTTTTTCGAGACGAGGAGTCCAGTTGTGTTGCCCAGCAACGGTATTGAAGTCGATTACCAGGCTAAAACGGACCTCTTGTATTCGTTCCGCTCGTACGCACCTTGGGTTGCTTTCTCCTCTGTTCCTTGGATCATAATTGGCGAAGAGAGCCACGAAAGGGTGGATGCTGAACTGACAATTGCGGTTTTGCAGAACCCCACGGCTCAATCTAGGAGAGGGACCGTTTCGATTGGAGGGCAAATCCTTGAGGTTACGCAAGCGGCATCGCCTGCGGTATTGGATTGGGGTGAAGACCAATCAGTCACCTTAGGTGCGGGTGCATCGATGGGGCTGGAAGTGCTGAACGACATTAACGCAAGCTACCGCTGGTTTAAAGATGGAGTAGAGTTGTCTGGTGATGGGGAGAGCAAGTTGACAGTAGGCTCAGCGGAATCTGCTGATGCTGGCGAATACGGACTTGTAGTCAGCGAGGGGGCTGGAAGTATTCGACAGACCGAATTGTATTCAGGGCGTGACTACGTGCTGCAATTGCGGAGCGACGGTTCGCTTTGGGGGACGGGTCGATTTGGCGATCGTGAAAATAGGGCTCGATACGCCCTGCTAGCGGAGGGAGTTCGATTCGTTTCCGCGGGTAGTTCTGCTGCTCTTTACATAACAGAGGATGATGTGCTTTGGGGAATCGGTAGCTTCAGTCCTGCAGCAGCCGGCGGTGCGGAAATCGACGAAGAGCAGCAGGCCTACCGAATAGCAGATGAGGTGCAATTCGCAGAAGCAGGCGTTGACAGAACCTTTTACGTCAAAACGGACGGCACAGCGTGGGCCATGGGCCAAAACAAGAGTGGGGAACTTGGAGTGGGAAGCGAAGACGATGAGGTCAGTACGCCAACCCAACTTGCACTTTCTCTTAAAGCGATCTCAGCTGATGCACTCAACGCAACACTCTTCTTGACGAACAGTGGGGAGCTTTGGGGGGCTGGTGAATCCACATCGGGCATCCTCGGAGATTCAGTTGAGGCGGATCAACTATCTCCTGTTTTCATAGCTTCTGGGGTGAAGTCAGTGGAGGCCCTCTGGAGAGAAATGGCCTATTTTGTCGACTCGTCTTCAGTGCTCTACCGATTGGATTCCGATTCGATAGTCAATACGGAGATCGGAAATGTGAAAGACATCTCAGCTGGAGAAAGCCACCTTCTGATTCTCAAAGACGATGATAGCCTTTGGGGGATGGGAGAAAGCTCGGTTGGGCAACTTGGGCTCAAGTCGATTGGCACTGTCGATAGTCCGATCTTTATCGCGGAGGATGTCGATAGGTTCACTGCTGGAGGTTATTTCTCGGTCTTCGTCAATAGGGACGCCGCCATTTGGGTGAGTGGAGACAATAGAGGAGGGCAGCATGGGGATGCAGTTCCACCCTACTACTATGAACCTGTCGAGACTCCGGTCGGTTTCGAACAAGCGAGCTTCGGTTCCGGGCACGGACTTTATATCGACGGTGATGGTGTGCTTTGGAGCAGTGGTAGGAACCAAACGGGTCAGCTGGGTATGGGATCAGAGCAAGCGGCTACCACTCCATCTCCAATCGCTGACAATGTCATTTCGGTCGCTGCAGCCCTGGACCAATCCTTCTTCATCGACTCGGACGCTAGGTTGAGGGCGATGGGTCTAAATAGTCGGGGACGATTGGGTGATGGTACGACTGTTAACCGAACGTCGCCAGTGGTGATCGCAGAAGACGCGGCCGAGCTATACCCTTCAGACAGCAACCTGTATTTTGTTAAGACCGACGGTACTCTGTGGGGATCGGGACGAAGCTCTCAAGGCCAATTGGGGACTGGCGAAGATACCTTTGAGCAGTCACCCGTCCAGATTGCAGAATCTGTGGTTTCGGTAGCTTCGGGTCTAGCCCATCTCCTTTATGTCAAGGATGATGGAACGCTTTGGGGACTGGGCGATGGCAGATATGGTCAGCTTACGGCCGAGGCCGAAGAGCGTCAGCAAACGCCTTTATTTATAGCGGATGGTGTGAGCCAGGTCGCAGCCTCACGCTGGAATTCTGCCTATATAAAGACGGATGGTTCGCTTTGGACCTTCGGTCGCAATCAATACGGCGAGCTAGGGCAAGGGACTGAAGATATGGTGCCAGTTCCAGTTCGGATCGCGGAGAATGTTGAGCAGGTTGCTATGACATATTGGCATACGTTCTTCGTAACCTCGGACGGAGTGTTGTTCGGAGCGGGTAGAAACTCGTTTGGCGAACTCGGTAATTACGATTCTGAAATCCATAGCACTCCCGTATTGGTAGACAACCGAGTTGCGACAATTAGCGCGGGCAACTCCAGCATTTCTTATCTGACAAACTCGGGTGAGCTGAAGTTGCTAGTTCCCGACTCCGAAGGTGAGGTGAACAAATATTCAGTCGTTGCTGATGATATAGTTGCCCACAAAACAGAAGGTCCAAGCGGGTTTGCAAGAAGGCTTGACGGACGCTCGCTCGTGTTCGGTTCTGATAACTACGGACAGCTTGGACTAGGCCGTAGTGCAGAAAGGGATACGTTCGAAAAAGTGGGTTGGAATTACTCAGCAACCTACAACTTAACGGTAAACGAGATACCTCCTTATCTTTACCTTGGTAGCAGTGAGGTGACTCATGTCGGCCTCGCGATCGAAGGAACTCTCGAAATTCTAACGAATCAAACTTGGTCAGCAGCAAGCGATAGCGATTGGATTTCGATAATCGGGGATGCCGCTGGTAGCGGCAATCATACGCTTCGCTACGAACTCGAAGCCAACCTATCTGGTGAGGCAAGAGTGGGCTTGGTCAGCGTAGGGGCCGAAACGCTTACCATCACGCAAAATGCAAGTCCGGGAGGTTTCTATTCGAGCCAGCTAATCCCGCTCAGCAATATTCGCCTCTCAACAGTGGAAAACCGAGTCGATCTCTGGTTGTCCGCTGATGGAAGCACTGGAAGAGTATTTGTGGTGTGTGGTGAGGGCGACAGAAACAATGCCGTTGTTTACTCAGCTAGCCTAGATGGCGAAAAGCGTATTGCGGTAAAACTTCCAAATGGATCACGTACGTACCTCACGCTTTCCAACGAGGGAAACATAACCGGCAATTTGCCATGTATAGGAGATTTCGTCTTGGGACGTGAACCAAGCGGGGAGGCTGCTGCTTTCGCAGGGGTCTTCGAGGTTGGCACGGGTGGAAGCAGCAGCGCGACGATCTTGGTCAAGCCAAGTGGCGAGGTGTTGGTGGTAGCCTCCGATGAAAGCGGCGATGTTTTTGTTGATGAAGCGAATGTTAGCGAGTCCGGAGAAATTTCTACAGCAGTTCCAGGCTCCAAGACGCTTGTAATGACCATTGTAGAAAACGAAAAATCATTCTCGGGACAGGTCCAAGAAGAAGGCGCAAGTGAAGTTGTCAACTTCTCTGGAATAGATCTGGAAGCCGGAGAGAACGATGCTTTTAGCGAATGGCTAGATATATATGTCGGGGTCGAGCGTCCGGAGCCCGTTGTGCGTTGGACCCGACTGGGAGATATAGACCGAGATGGGCACACAAACCAGTTCGAGTATATCGGACGATTCAATCCGGTAGACTTTGACTCTCGCCTCCACACGAGCGTAATGCCTGGCGAAGTAACGAAGCTGGAGGTGGGCCCCATTAAAGACGGGGTCAGCTACAGCCTAGAAAGCAGCGTGGATTTTATCGAGTGGAACGCGGTTTCAATTTTAGAGGCAAGCACATCCGATTCTGGATTGTTACTGCTAACGGTAACGACGCCGACGCAGCCCGTCTTTTACCGTATCGTGTTGAGCCGCGATACTTCTCTCGGTATGAACGAATTCACTCTTATACCGGCTGGTTCGTACTCGATGGGTTCGCCTGCAGAAGAGCCAGGACGTGATGCATCACGCGAAACGCTTCATGATGTTACGCTGACTCATTCTTTCTATATGTCGGCTACCGAGACGACTGCTGAAACTTGGACTTCTGTAAGATCATGGGCTGCTACAAATGGCTACGATGATCTTTCAAATGGAAAGGCTGGCAGTTTCGAAGGAGCATCCATGTCGCATCCGATTACCGAGGTGAGTTGGTGGGACGCTGTTAAATGGTGCAACGCTCGTAGTGAAATGAATGGTTTCGAGCCGGTTTACTACACGAGTGATACCTTTGAACCGGAAGCAGTACTGCGCAGTGGTACAGGCTCCATATTCGCGAAGTGGAACGCCGATGGCTACCGCTTGCCGACCGAAGCCGAATGGGAATACGCCTGTCGGGCTGGAACGACAACAGCGTTCTACTCAGGTGCCATTGCAAATACCGGAGTGGATCCGGTTGACCCCAATTTGGATGCGGTCGGTTGGTTCGGTGGTAACAGTGGCGATAGAACCAGTGAGGTTGCGAAGAAACAGCCCAATGAATGGGGGCTGTATGATATGCATGGCAACGTACTTGAATGGTGTTGGGATAGGTCAGGGAATCCTTCGAGCGATCCAGTGATTGATCCTGTGGGGCCTGATGACGGAGGTGTACGCATCGAGAGAGGCGGTAGCTGGGTTGATGATGCGGTGGATTGTCGCGCAGCTGTACGATATGGAGAGATCCCCGACAATGGATACGACGACTTGGGATTCCGAGTGGTGCGAACGGTTGTCATTGAGACGCCCGATGTTCCAAATCTTTGAATCGAATCTACTCGCTCGGGGATGATCTAGATCTCCCGGCCGAAGAAGACGGGTTCAAATGGTGATACTTCGAGGGATTCGAAGCTGATAACGCCTTGGGTCTGGGGTGTGACTGGGCTAGGCTCATTTCCAATCGTGAATCCCTTTGCGGTACGGTTGAAGGAAAGGGGGGCGAAGGTGTTTGGTAGCTCGGCCTCTCCGGCGAGAAGCAGTATGTGATCTTTGAAGGCGTCGAGGCGTTCCAAAAGTACTGATTCAGGCGCATCGAATGTTTTCGCATCCAGGACATAGATACGAAAGTGTGGCAGGGGTATCGTTTCGTCAGCGGTTGCGAAAGATAAGTGTTTGCCGTGCAAGCGGCGGAAGCTGGCGGGAGACTCTAGTTTAACCTTCTCGATAAAGATCCCATTGGTGGAGCTCACATCTTGATTGGGCCAGCTGTCCAAGATGCCCCACTGGCCGGCGCTATGGATGATGGAGCCGTGGCGAGCAGATAGCATGCGGATAAGGCGAGAGGTTTCGCTTTTTTCTTTGGGGATTGCGGCGAGTAGCTCGTAGTCAGGGCCATGCTGGCTCTTGTAGCGGCCGAAGGTCAGGGGCTTGTCGGGGCCAATGACGTGTAGCCTTCCTTTCTCTCCCAAATCGTAAGTGAAGCGTTTGCAAGGGGGCGGCACCGGTGAAGTCTGCTCGGTTGTACGATTGGTCGTCTCTGGCGGATCTCTGAATGAAGGGATCGAATGCGGAGCGGAATCAGCTTGGGGGCGGCTGGCATCAACTACCTGAGGAGGTTCGGGTTCGCGTTGTGGAATCGGATCAGGCTTTTCTTGGAAAACTTCTTTTTGTGTTTCAGCTTCTTTCGGGCGTACCGTTGCTTGAATCAGTTCCTGTACTTGATGGTAGCGAACTTTAAGCGGGGACTCCTCGAGTTCCCTAAATTCGCTCTCATGACTGTTCAGAATATCTATCGCGCGAAAATGGGACCCGGCATCTGCTAGTTCCATAGCCTGATCCAGCACTTGGGATAAGCTCTCTCGATTGCTCCACTTTTTTGATGCCTCGCATGCCTGCTGGATATGGGAAAGTCGCGTCTTGGCCATTCTCTTGTTTATGCGGCCTTGAGCTTCGTTGTATTCCTTTTCTCGCTGAGTCGCGACGTTGGCCAATTCAGCGCAGACCTCGGAGGGTGAGCGAGTTTTGAGGTCGTCTTCCGCCACGCCTAGCGCACGCGCGATGATGGACTCCAGCGATTCGGTGGACTCTTCCGACATGGATAAGGAGGATTGGAATGAGGTTGGAAACAATGGAGGATCGCCCAGCTGGACGATCCTCTAAAGATTGGACTACTCGAGAATTCCTTCTGCGATCGGATACTCGCGCCCGATCTCGAAGTCTTTGCCTCGAAGTGTACGGCCCCGCGCGATGATACGGTAGGTGCCGGGCTCGGTGAACTCGACCCGGAAGCTAGAGCCGGAACCGTCGCGGATAACGTTTCCAGATTGGTCCGTCATGACCCATGATTCGACGGCGTAGTCGTCGCCCACGATACCTGCATCCTTAAGCTCGAAAGTAGTGATAAGGGATGTGTCGAGAATTCTCTGAGATGGGTCTTCCGTTACTTCGAGCGACCAGATCTTCACGTTTCCTTGGGAAGCGGTGAAGGTTTGATTGGCTGAATTGTAGTCGATGATTACGTCGTACTCCTTGGTGATGCGCTTGCCGATTCCGCCAGCGTACTCGACTTGTGGAAGGTTGTTTGGGCCGTCCCGCATGGTTGCGGCATCAGCTGAGACAATGGGGCGGCCGTTCACGTCGATGAAGGTCATGCGTCCATTTTTCACTTCAACGCGAGGCGTATCCTTTGTCGTCTGCGGAGTAGGCATGGGAGCGCCTGTCAGCTCCTCGATGCGAGCTCTGAGCTCTGCTGCCTTGGCTGAGTCTCCTTGCTGGAGAGCGTATAGGTAATCCGAATACAATTTTTCTGCTTCGTGGCGTTTGTCGGGGTTGGTGATCGACTGGGTTGCCTGCATCAGAGCCAGGGCCTCCGCTTGTTGAGAGCCAGCAAGCTGATCGATGAGAGCTGGCCAATCCTTCGGCTCAGAACTGATGATATTGTCAGTGGAAACTTGTTTACCTGTTGCAGCTGCAATTTCGGATTTCTTGGATTCGTACAGCTCGCGCAGCGCTATTAGCTTTTCAGTAGCGCAATCGTTGTCGCCGGCCTTGAGGCAAGCCTCGTATTCGGCTAGCAAGGCTTCTAGCTGCTTGCCAAGGGCTGGGTCTGTCGCTGCGAGTTCGGAGATTGCGCTGGAAATGAGCTTCAAGAATTCCATGCGGGAACGTCGAGAGGCGCCGCCGCCAATCTCGTCGACCATCGTGTAGAATTCGCGTTCGAGGTTTAGGTATTCGTTGTCGATCTCATTAAAGACCTCGCGGAGCTCTTCGCGAACGGCGTCGTTGATAAACAAGCCTTTCAGCTTCTCGATACGGACGGGGTGTTCCTCGAGGAGACCGCCGGCCTTGGAAATCGAAACTTCAGTGCGAGCGATAACGACCTCGGCGGTGCGCATTCTGTTGCCGTTTAGGTCAACCTTGGCGCGGTCGAGGTCTTTGCGGGCTTCGCGAAGGTGAACGGATATTATTCGTTGCTCTTCTTTCAGTCCGTTGCGTGAGACGCGCGGTTCGGATTCTTGTGGGGTTTGAGCGCTGGCAATGGCAAGCGCAGTCGAGGCGAATAGGAGGAGGAGACCTTTGCGAATCATGGTGCTGACGGGTTTGATAGTGGTAGAGGTGTGGTTTTGAAAATTAGTATCCGCTGCGCTCGTTAAAGCGAGTCGATAGGGTCTTGATGGGCTTGCTTTCATCAAGAGCGGTGAGTTCGGCGCTCACGTTGAGTTGGTAGTAGGGAGCATCGGGCGAAAGCTCACCCACTTCGACCATCAACTCGCGCGGGTTGTCTGGCGAAACGGAGATGCTTTTGACTTCAAGTTCAGGTTGGAACTCGAACCAATGAGGAGAATCGAGTACTGCTGCCGTGGGGCGTCGGTTGAATTTGACGAGAACGTTCGAGGTTGTCGGGTCGTACACCGCTTGCTGCAGCTCGATGGGACCCGCCATCGTTCGCGAAGCGAAGCTGAGGCTCAGGTCCTTGTCGTTGCCTTTGTTGCGGGTGTTGTCGGTGACCCCTGGCGTTGTTATCGTAAACTGGGTGTCGTCAGGCATCAGCTCGACGGTCTGCAGGCGCAGGACGTTGGGCTTGTCGTCACGAATTTCGGCTTGGGCAATTTCGTATCGCTTTTGGTGTTCGTCCTCTAGGACGAAACGACCGAATTGGTCGCTATTTGTGATGCGACGGTCGATTGCTTCGCTATATGTGAGAAGAAGTCTCGTGGAAAGAGCGGAGGCTTCTACGAGGCTTGGACCTTCGAGATCGGATTGGCCTACGAAGTCGAAGTCGAGGCGAGTTTCGCTCTCCAGCAAATTAGGATTGATGGCGCGGTCGGGCACGTCTTTCACATACGCAGTGTAGGTGATTCCATTGCGAAGCGCTGCATCTGTCTCAACGGCAATGACCTCGTTGGCGGATTCGAGGTTCGCGCGCCGGATTGCGATTCGGTTTCCATTGCGGTCCTCGAAACGCAGGTAGTCGTCGATACGGGAAAGGTCAGGCTGTACGCTTTCGTTAAAGCGGATTTTTATCTCATACTGGCTGCTGTTGGCGACAACGTCCTCCACCTTTGGGGCGAGGGTATCCACATAAGAGAACCGAACTATCAGCGGCGCGTCGTCATCGACTTCGTTGCCGGCTGTATCCTCGATCCCGGATATGGTCGCTCTGTATTCACGGCTCTCCTTAAACGGATTCTGGTCCGCCTCGACGCTGAGCGTGATGGAGTTGTCCTCTTTGTTGTAGGACGCGTCCCTGATGGTCAACGGCTTGGTCTCGCCGTCGGCGCTGCCTGCCAGTACAATGGGTTCGATATGGTAGTTGCGCGTGTCGTTCACCGAACGTTCGTCGAGACTGTCGGTGAAGAAAATCCGTACCATGCGGGCCGAAGCTCCTTCCGCAGTGGGTTTGCGCTCGGGATTGATCGCAGGTGGCAGCTTATCGTCGAACTCGAACTCGGTTTCGATCTCTTGCGTTATATTTCCCTTAAGGTCTGACAGGTTCTTTGCAATTACGAGATAGTCGGTGCCTTCCTGCATGGAGCGGGCGAGGGTAAGGCGAATTTGGTTTTGGTTTTCGCCGACGAGTTCGGGAACTTCCGCAAGTGCCCACTGCACGTTGCTTCGATCCTCTCGGACTTCCAAGTTGCTTTCCCCCGCTTCGTTCAGGAGCGACCCCGGGTCGATCGTTTCGGTAAAGTTTAAGGTGATAGTGTAAGGTCCCGATGGAGTGTCATCGTCCAAGGCGACAATTCCATTGTCTCCGATGGATGTGTCGAGAGTTGGTCCAACGGTGTCTCGATTCGCTATGAAAGTTGCCAGGGCGCCTATGAGGGCCACGCCCGCTGCGGCAATCCCTACAGGAATCCAGATGCTGGGCTTCAAGCTCGCCAAGCGGCTGGCGACTGTGGGCTGATCGTTAAGGGTAGCGGGAATCTTGGGATCCTCGCAAAGATGGATACAGTTCTCTTCCTTCTCCTTTTCCGAGAGGGACACCAGCAGAGATGTTTGTCCGTCTTGCTTGCACAGGAAATACGCGTTTTGGCTATACTTAGGGTCGGGGAGCTTGAACTGGCTGCGCCATTCTCTCTCGGAGTTGCTGGAGCAATTTCCATCGTGAGCTCGACGATAGAAGTCCTCCGCTGCCGCTCGGAAAGCGCTGGCTAGCTTAGGTGGAAAACGTTTTGCCGGTTTCGTGTCTTCGATCGGTATCCGTTTTCCCGCTACAAGGAAGCCATTGGAAGTCGGACGCGCTACGAATTTGCTCAGCGGTTCGCCCGTCTCTTGGATGCGTTCGATGACTCGGTCCTGCGCGAGTCCCCAAGGAAGGCGACAGTTTCGTTCGAGGTGGCTGATAACCGTGTCGAGCGTGACCGACGTTTCCGGTTCGTACTCCACGCCGTGAAGGATGAGAAGCTTGCGGTCTTTTTTGGGACCGTAAGTCCAGTACGCGTCTTTCTCTTTTACTGGATCAGGGAGTCGAAAGTGTTCTCGCAGCTCGCGTTCGTAGGACGAAACGGTTGCTGCGTTGGCGTCGCGCAGGAGAAAAGCGTCAACCGCAGCGGTAAAGGCTTCGATCTCCGCGTCAGAGATGTATTTGAGGGGTGCGGGATCCTCGAGATCCAGTTCCGAGAAATCGTAGACCAAGGCGGGTTCTTGCTGGTCGCTCGGAGCGCGGGCGTCCGGCTTGCCGACCACTTCGGCTCTCGGTAGAAAGCGTGAAATCGGATCGGTGGAGTGGAAGACGGCCCTTACGATCTCGTATCGGAAGTAGTGGTTTCTTCCGTCGGAGGTTCGCAGCAGGAAATAGGGACGCTTGAGGGGGCGTTGGCTGGGGATTTCAATTGAGTCGGACATTTTAGGATAAGCTCGTGGGAAAGCTTCAGACGCTTGCTATTTCGAGGGATGGGTCGTCGAGCCAGAAGCTCTCCTCCAGTAGGGTGTTGAGCAGGAAGCGAACAGCGGCAGGATCGATTTCCGGGAAACGAGTGCTCGGGCTGACTTTAACGAGCTCGATGTATTCGCCTTTTCCTCTCTCCGAAACCCATCTGAGAGTCACGTCGGCGGTGTAAGGCTGCGCTCCCGGGTAGCGGCTTGGGTCTAGGCTGACTTCGTATACGGGATCGGGCTGGAGATCGCGCATGGTCTCGATCTGACGCCCGATGCGAATGTTGAGTGGAAAGTCGGCGAATGACTTCTCGAACTCAACTCGATCCTGCCCGCTTTGAGGGCGAGGTAACTCCGAAGGGCGGAAAAGTAGATTGTTCGAGTTGAAGAAATCACGAGGCAACATGTTCCGGCGAGCGAAGCCCCAACAAAATCTCCTCGAAAGTTCGGAACGATCCGCAGGCCTTATCGTAAATGTATTGAGGTTGCCATTACAAATATCCTGGAAGAGCGCAGCTCCAACGACGGTGCAGGTTTTCGCGTCGGTGATGCGATCCGAACCGAGACGCTTGAATGGATACCAATGTCCGGCGGGGAAAGACTTAACGTGTATGATCCGCTGGGGCAGGAGCGGGAACTTGCGCAACATCAATTCCCGGATCCGGGGCAGCTCGGATGGCTTTCCTGATACGATGACAAGATCGCAGCGGTGACGTCCAGCCAAGTCCGAGAGGGTATCCAGCAGACCGGAAAAGGTCCTGTCGATACAGCGGACCAGAGCGTCGCGGTCGATGGTGAGGCGAGCCCCCTCGACTGGAAAGGCGGGACCGCGCCAAAGGCGGCCGTTCACGCTTTTCACTTTGACCAGCCGGTCTACGAGCTTGTTGAAGTCTTCGACGAAACGAGGTTCGATGATGTCCTCGACGATCAGCGGACCCCAACCGTCCGTCTCTTTCGCTTCGGACAAGCGACCGAGCAGGGCATTCGCGAGCGGAATGAGGCAGAGGCGTAGGAAGCGAACCAGCTTGGACATCGCCTTCGCGTCCACGCCCATCAGATTGGCGTCGGTCGGCGTTTGGAACAGGTACCGAATCAGCTGTTCCGCATCGGTTATCTTTTCAAAGGCTTGGCTGCTGGAGTTCCGTAACCACGCTGGCACTACAAGCTCTTCGATTATGGTTTTGACCAGCATGTCGCCGGCGATGCGGCTGCCATGCCTGAAGCGAAGGTCTGGGATGAGCTCGAATTTCTGCTGCTGTCCAATGCCTGCAGGATGGTTTTCCGCGCGGTAGCGGTTGATCGCCATATCGGTGGTGCCTCCTCCGATATCGACGTTCATCACGGTTACGACGCGACCGTTTCCGTAGAGGTGGAGCCAGTCGCTGCAAGAGTTGCCGAGCGACGAGATGTCGGAATAAATGATGGGAAGCTGGCTGCATACCGCCTCGTCGAGTGGGGGATCGGCCAGTATGGGACGATCTCCTCCTTTTTCTCCGGTCCGTTCGGCGATCGGGTCCAGATTCTCGAAGCGAATCAGGCTAAAGAGATTGAGGGCTCGCTGCCATTGTTCGAGATAGCGGCTGCGTTCCTCGTCGGTCCAACCTGCTGGGTAGGAGACGCGAACTTTGCGAAGGCGTCGCGGACGCGGTTCGCGCTGGGAGGTGTGAATATAGCCCGGCGCATTGATCTGCCGGTATGCGGCTTCGATCACGGAGAGGGCGAACCAGCAAATTGCATCGCGACGCGGATAGGTCGGCGCCGTGCCTAAAAGGGGAACGCCGCGGAACCGTTCTTCGTCGGGAGGCGTTTCAACATTCCAGTCGAACTGGGACCCCTCCGGGTGCATGAAGCAACGAATCAAGCCGTTGAGTTCCTGGAAGCTGTTGTAGCCGTCCTCGGCTCCGTATCCGTTGGGAATTTGCATCCACACGGTTCCACCTCTTTCGGACAAGGGAACGCTGTCCCACGCGTACCGTTTGGGAGAGCTGAGGAAGAACTTTGCCATGCGGTCCAGATTCGCCCGAGCCAGTATTTGCTCGGCACCGTCAGAGTGTCGAGCGCCTCCGATAATGGCAGGAGAGAGTTCCGCGAAACCATGCGGAATGTAGACCTTCTTGACGTAGCCTTTCTTGCCGTTCCGGTTGGCGGGCGCCCAATAGACGGAAGTCTTTTTGGATTGGTCTTCAGGTTGTATCTTGGCGAACGGAGGCTCTGGCTCGAGATCTTGGAACAGGGTCTCGTGCAATATCATCCACGAATTGATGATTGCGTAGGGATCGTCGAGCAGTCCGCCTTGGTTGTCGATTTGGTACTCGTATGGCATGCCCCGCGGAGTGAAGCGCAGAGGGCGAACGCGGCGCTCGAAAGGCATTTCGAGGCCGGGATCCGGCGTTTCCAAGAGGAGCCCAACCGTGCGGGAATTGCCAAGATCGACGATCAGGTCGACATCGATGGGAAGCCGGCCGTGGCTTCTTTCCCACTGGACGACGAGATTGATGGGCAAGTCGAGGCCCTGCTGGTTCGGGAGCGATAGGAGAGGGATCTCGCGTCTGTTTCCGTACTCCTCTTCGATACTGAATTCGTCGTATGCCGCGTAGAAGGGGATGAATTCCTCTTCGTCGGGGGCGGATTCGTAGAGACGATCTTCCACGTCCACAAGGAGGCCCCGATAGGGCTCCCCGAGATTAGTCTCGACGGCAACGAACAGGACGGGCGTGTCGTTCTCGAAATCGAAGCGGTAGCGTATCCAAGGCGTAATCTCGGCCCATGGCTGCCAGCCTGCTCGGTTTTTTTCTACGAGCCGCGTAAGGAAGTCGTCAGGTCTCTCAGGAAGCAGCTCCTTGAGTGGTAGAACGCAGGTTTGAGGCCCTGTGTTGGGAAAGATCTCGATGCGGGTGGGAGCTTTGTCAGCCATTTGAGGGATTGGATTACCGAGCTGCTAGAGGAGGAGTTAAGATAGCCAGAAGTTCGGAGTCTCCTGGCTGGTCTGGCCGCGTTATGGGGATTAGGTCTCGCATGGCCAGTTGCTCGAGCACGCCACCTTTCCCCGCAAAAGGCTTGAGGAAAACGTGGTAGCGGGGGATGTCCCGACCCTTCAGATTCCACACGGCGCTGGGGCGCCCTTCGTCAAGGAGCGCGTCCATGGTCTCCGGTTCCTCGTCGAACTCAGCGAACGGGTCATTCGAGCGAATGCGTGTGAACAGGTTAGATAGAGCCACAGCGAGAAAACGTCGCAGGTCGACGGCAGTATCGCCGGCTTGCTGGTGCTGAACCATGTCGGACATCCAGCTTGTGAGTTCTCCGAGCTCGGTCTCAATTGACGCGACAAGCGCTTGCAGAAACTCGTTGCGCTCATCGCTTTGAGACAGTGAAACGGCCTTGAGTCCCTCCCGGGCCTCTTCGGGGAAGGTGCTGAGAGGGCGACTGGACTGGGTTCTAATCCATGCCTGAACCTGGTCGATGACGGTATCGAAGGTGATGATCTGCCCGTTGTTGTGGATGGGACGCAGCGCCTTGTTCTCGACGTCTAGGAGGAAGCGCAAGGCGGCCTCCATCGCCTCGATGGTGCTGGGCGACGCACCCTCTACGTTTCGTTCGATACGATCTCGAACGTCTAGGAGCACTCGTCTTCGGTCATCGGACTCTCGAACCTCAGGAACCAAGTCGGTAGTATTGACCAAGCTTTCCACTGCCTTGCGATAGCGGGCCAGCGTTTCGTTGAGGGTGAGTAAGCGAGGAGTGGATTCGGAATTTTCCGCTACGTCCTTGGCCTGGAGCGCCAGCTGGTGGAAAAAATACTCAGCACCGCCGGTTGCGATATCGTCCAGCATCGACTCGAAAGATGCGGAGCTAATCGGATTGGAAGCGAATTGGCGGGCGAAGGCGTTTTCCGCTTTCAGGAACTCGATCTGCGATGGGATCGAGTCGCGGGTGGCCTCGTTCATTTCGCCTCGCTTCGGGATGTAATAGTAGTTCATCGCGAAGGCAGTCGAAACCTCCGGATTTGATATTTGGCCGACTGGCTCCAGTTTCTTGGAGATGTTGGTGAAATCTTGCCGCGCTGAAAAGAACTCCGACCACCAGAGGAGCACGTAGTTGAGCGGCAGGGGACTTCTTCCCGTTTGGTTGCGGAAATAATCCGGGGCGCTCGCTTGCCACCAAGTGTTTATACCGGTGACCAACTCGTCTCCGTTGGGCTTATCTTTATCAATATCTTGGAAGATGTTGAAGATATCGATGTTCATTCGTTGGGCGTAGGTGCAGACGATTGAGCTCGTCTTGCCTCGCTTGAGCAATTTGCAGAAAAACTGGAAAGGGTCGTGTCCAGTATCGTGCGGCTCGGTTATATATTCGCGCCTCAGCTTTTTTTCGGCCAATATATCGAGATCTATCTTGTCGGCGGGCGATTCCTTGCCACCTCTTTCGACGCCGGGAAAGTCCAAGATGTCAGCAACCTCGACGAAAGACTTGAATGCGTTGTCAGATATGTGGTCCAGGTTTAAGGCGATTACCAGTTCCCAGACGAGTCCTTGTACGATTCCGAAGTCCTCGGGACCGCTCAGAAGCTTGTTAGGCAAAGAGGAGTCAGCTCCAATGACGATACAGTCGCCTCGGTCTCCCCATCGCAGCTCAGAGAGCAGCTGACGATAACGGGTCTCCTTTGGTTTTGGCTTTGCGGATGGGCGGGAGACGTAAATCTTGAAGGTCTCCATGTCCAAGAACAAGGCAGCAACCTCTATAGAACAGAGCACGGGCTTTTCGCCGAACGATTCGTTAAGCGAGTTGAGTCGCTTGTCCATCGCCAACGCGTAGTCGGTGACGACTTGATATCCGTCCCAAAGGACTTCGGCGAGAAAGGCGTTGGCCGCCTCCTCGGAGTAAACCAAGGCGTTTGCTTGCTCTCCGTCAGGTTGGGTTTGGCCGAGTATCCATTCGCAAATTTTGCTCCAAGCAAATTCTCCTGTCGCAAGCTGCCTGTACCGCGGTAGTCCAGCAAAAATCATATCGTTGACGAGACGACATAGCAAGTGAAGCCGCTCGAACGCGGCCCGGCTGATGCCAGGCTCTGTATCCACAACTTGGTTGGCATGCTTCTCGAAGCAGGAAAGGAAGTTGTCTTGGGTCCAAACCGTTTGGTACCGAGGCGCGGGACGGCCTTGGTCATCGACCTCAGGGGTTGGCTTCGGCCCCCAGCACTGGCTGTTGTATCCACGAGCGATGGACATCCAAAGCTCGAAGGACTTTACCAACTGCACTCCGATCGGGTACTGCGGGTCGGCGATGAAGAAGGCGGTGTCGTCTTGAGGGTCTAGGGTTCCTTTGACGAATCGGCTTAGGCATGCAGATGCGTCAAGGCCCGAGTTATAGGGATTTAGGACCAATCTATGCAGATCGCCGGGAGCTGACTTTGTAAGCGAGGGATGAATGAAGTAGGCTGGGGCGCCTCCAGGCCAGTGGAGCGCGGATTTCGTTCCGTCCTCTGCGGGATCGCCTGTATAGACTGCGTTCTGGTCGATGTAGGAGGCGACCGAAGTTGATTTACCAGTCTGTGATGGACCCCAAACCGCCGCGGCTGGGCGTTTCTGTTCGAACGAGGGAAGTATGTTTTCGACGCTGACGCGCAAGTCTCTCAATTCCCTGGCCCATCCGCCGCTCGGTAGTTGGAAGCGTCCTTTGCGCTTGCAGCCGTGTTCCCAATACCAGTTCTCCAAGTCGATGGCGAGGGATGCGAATTTGTGTGGAGATGTCGGAGCTTCCATTCGAGAGGGGTTTTAAAACCAAAATGACTTTTCGATCAAGGGGTAAGTGCTTTTTGTAATTAATTAAAGCCGAGAAGCTTAGGTCGTTGATTGAGGTGTTTTATCTGAGGCTTTATCCTTAACTCTTTCGTTCACGAAAGTTTAGTTCTCAAGAACTGCCGCGTTCGCGTCCAAAGGCTAGGGCTGCCAACCTCGACAAGGACGAGTGAAAGGTTGTCTCGCCCAGCGCGATCGAGCGCCTTGTTCATCAGGGCAAAGCCGAGGTCCTCGATGGTTGCTTGGGCGTACTTATTGAACGTGGACTCTATTTCCTCCCTGTAGAGGGAATCGCTCAAGCCGTCTGAGCATACGAGCCATCTGTCACCGTTTTTAGGATACAGAGCCTCGATGACGGGTTCTATCGGCTTGTCCGTGTTGCCTAGAACCCGGTCGATGTAGCTTCGGTAAGGGTGGATCTGGGCTTCTTCCTCCGATATTTTTCCCTCGGCTACCATTGTGGCAACGGGGGAGTGGTCTTTGCTTATTTGTTCCAAGTGGCCTGCCCTGAAGCGATAGCACCTACTGTCTCCGATGTGAAGCAGGTGCGTTGCGTGCAGGGTAAACAGAATTCCCGTGAAGGTTGTGGCCATTCCATCTTTGGACGGGTTTGCCAAGAATTCCTCGACGATTTTCTTGTGAGCCTCTTCCAGTGATTGAGCTAGCGTTTGCTCGAGCTCGTTTTGATCCCGGAGGCCTGAGCGTGATAACGTTTCCTTGACTGTTTTTATAGCGAGCTCGCTTGCCTCTTCACCGGCGGCGCAGCCTCCGACGCCGTCAGCCACTGCGGCGAGGAATGCGGCTTCTCCTGAGTCCGAGAGGGTTGCCTCCTCGATCTCCTCGAGTGCGAACGGGTTCCCGTTAATAGGGCCCCAGTGCAGAGAATCTTCGTTGTTGGAGCGGTAGTTGCCCTTGTGCGTTATGGCGATGCCGCGCAGTTTGCGATCCATTGTTCGGGGTCAATTCGGGGGACGAAGCACGATGCGAAGCCCGAACTGGTTTGCGTCCTTGTCTGTTTTTGTTCGATCGGACTTTCCGATGAGCCTGTAGGCTGGCCGCGTTGTCGTCGCTTGTTGCTTAAAGGAACCGCCTCTCAGATCTCCTTCGCTCGTCCATTCGAAAACATTGCCCAGCACGTCGTACAAACCCCATTCGTTTGGTGTCTTGCTCGCTACATTTGCGGTCGCAACCGTCATGTAGACCGCAAGCGGGTCTAAGTTGGGGTCCCTGCCTCGTTGAGTTATGTCATTGCCGTTATAGTATGTGCTTTGGGATCCCGCTCGTGCGGCATATTCCCATTCCACGTTGGTTGGCAAATCTGCGGTCCAGCCGTTGTAGCCGTGAGCCTGCAGGTGATCGTTCAACTTCTGGAGGAAGCCTTCAGGCCCTTTTATATCGCGATAGACCACTTGTTCGACGGGCCTGTTGTCTCCTAGGTAAAAGCTCGGGTTTGAGTTCATGATGGCTCGGTACTGAGCCTGCGTTACCTCGGTAACCGAGATATAAAATGCTTGATCGACTTCTATTTGCTTTAGGCTTTCAGCATGGGCAATGCGTCCAATCTCCGTGTCGGGAGAACCGATAGTAGCGATTCCAGGCTCTATATATGTGACTTCGAGTTGGTTGCCATTGGCGAGCGGAATCTGAAGTTTTCTAGGCGCTCTTTGTGCAGGGATCTGGATGACAGGCAGCTGGGATGGGGAGGTTTCTTCCAGAGAGAACTCAGTAGTTTCGTGGCCTGGCAGCTCCAATCTTAGATTCAATCTGCCAAAAGGTTGACTCTCATGGCTCCTGACGAAATCGAAGGTCCTATTGAGAGGGGTTTTTCCGATCGCCTGGTCTTCAAGGAAAACGGTAGCGCCGCTCGGATTGGAATAGATCGTAAACTCGTGCGATTCACGTACCTGAGTTGTCTTGAACCGGACCGGATGCTGTCCCGCATTTCCGGGAATAGTGAAGGTTACGGGTAGGTACTTGGGATGCTCAAACCGCATCGTGTAGTCAGACGAGGAGGAGGGAAGCTGGATCTCCGATGGGTGAGCGTATTCCAATTGGATGCCTTGGGGGCGAGGACTGAGCAAAACTAGCTTGCTGTCCGATGGTATCGAGGTTTCCAGCGAAACCCGTACCAAGGAGTTTGGGAGATTTGTACCGTCAGCTTCTGCCGCGTCGCTGGCCGCCGTGGAGCCTTTTCGCGGTTCTGGCGGCTCGCTTGCAACCTCCGGATTCTGGGCGTGATCGGCGAACTTCTCTCGTGCGCTGTCGATGTATGGCTGGGCGATAGGAAGCCAACTTTCGCTCGTGTAGTACGCGGCGGTGGCGATCGCTGACAGGCATAAAAGCGACAGCAGCGTTCGCATAGGCGTCTTTCGCTTTGGATTTGCGCTGATCTCCCTTATGTCGTTTTCGAGTTCGGCTATATTTTGATAGCGCGAGGAAATCTCGTCGGCTGTACAACGATCGAAAATGCTCTGCCATCGCGGGTCCAGCTCCGGCTTCTCTTTACGTAGAGATCTGACCATGCCGGTGGTGCGGCCCGTCAGCATGTCATATAGCATGATTCCGATCGCGTATATGTCGTTTCGCTTGTCGGATGGTTCTCCGCGAGTCACCTGTGGACTCATGTACCGCACCTTGCCGACAATGTTTGCGGCTCTACGACTGTTTTCGGCTGGCAGCGTTTCGGCGATTCCTACCTGGGACAGGGTGACCGATTTTTGGATCAGGCTTCTTGCGTAGTCTTCGCCAACGACCTCGGAAAGCCCGAAGTCGGAGACTTTCACCTTTCCGTCTTTGGTCAGGAGAATGTTGTTGGGGGAGAGGTCCCTGTGGATAGTCGTCTTGTGAGCTTCCTTTACTGCAGCTGCGATTTCGAGTAGGTAGCGCTGTGCTTCATCGGGAGGGAGGCCATTCGGATTGGCATCGATAACATCTTGGAGATCCCCTCCGTCGATGCATTCCATTACTAGGTAGAAGTCGTTGCCGTCTCTACCGAAGTCATGGGCCTGTACAATGTTCTGGTGCTGCAGGCGTCGCAATTTTCGGGCTTCTTCTCGAAACCTGTTCACGAAAGAAGAATCGTGGGCGAGGTGTTTTGGCAATAGCTTTACCGCAGCAGGCTCCTTCAGCTCCACATTGTGGGCGAGGTAAACCTCTCCCATTCCGCCTTGCCCCAGGAGTTTTGTTAGCTCGTAGTTTCCCAGGCGACGAGGAAGCTCCATCAACTCTTGGTTTCGTCCGAAGATGTCATTCATGGCTGTGATTAAAACTGAGCAGGTGTGGGGGGAATTGCTAACGCGCTACCCTTAGCAGGTCCCGTACTAGTACGGTATGTCAATGCTGATTTGCCCCAATTGCGTCTTGCCCTTGCCGAGGATGTCCTTTTTTCGTTGTTCGAGTCCCTTGAACCAATGAAAAAACTGATCCGGTTTGTCCTCCTCCTCTTGCTACCTGTGTCCGTTTTCGGGCGAGATGTCCTCATCGATACGGTTCCCCGTGGTGCCCGCATCGAGATTATAAATTTGGGTTCTACCCGCATTCGGGCCGGAGCCGTCTACACTGGTCCAGCTGAAATCGACTTTTCTCGTCGTTCGGAATTGTACCAGCTGGAAGTGTCCGCTCCCGGTTATCAAACAGAGCTCGTTACGTACGACTACAACGCTGGCAGCTCGATAAAGAGCATATCAGTCAGCTTGGAAAAGTTAACTGACACGAAGACGTTTCAGTTCAGCAGCGAACCTTCTGGCGCTGCTGTGACCATCGACGGGAAAGCAGTTGGAGTGACGCCCCTCAGCGTGAATCTAGATTTTAATCGCGAGGACAAGGATTCGCCTTGGTCGACCGCTAGGGCCACTATTTCGCTTAGAAACCACGAAACCAAATCGGTGAATTTGAGCGTCGAGAGCACCTCGAGCATTCCTTTGGCCCGCTTGGCTCTCTTAAAAGATAGAGGCACATTTACCATCAAGACAACATCAGGAGGCCGACCATTGCCTGGAGTTCCTCTCACGGTAGACGGCAACGTCGTTGGAGAAACGCCACTGCAGACTACTTTTGATTTTGAAAGATCTGCTGGAACCCAGCCGTGGTCTGTGATTGTAGCCGAACTCGGAATTCCGGAGGAGTTCATCTCCAAATCAATCAACATAACGCGAGACGGAGAGAAGGCTATCTCGGTTGATCTGGATCCAGTTACGGAGGTGCCGGTTACGCTCAATTTCCCGACAACCAGCTTCACGGTTAGAGGCCCGCAGCTATCGTTGGATACGACTCAACGATTGGGAATGCTCAACAGTCGTGATTTGAGCACGCCTTACAGCGATTTGAGAAAGGTGACTAACTTTACTCGCAGCAGCCCGATATTGACCGCTGTGAATTCCTTCGCTCTGACCCCAGATGGGCAGAGCATCATATATGCGGTTACGATGGAAAACGAAGACGGTTCCAATTACTCGAACCTTTTCATGAAGGCTGCGAATGACCAGTCGTTTTCTTTTCTTCAGATAACGAGAGGTAACCAATACTTCGATACGAATCCAAGTACTGGCGTCGATCCCTCGTCCAATCTCGTCGTCTTCCAGTCGAATCGATTAGGACGCAGGAATTCTTGGGATATCTCTGCGGTGCGCGTTCAAGACGGCCGAGTCGTGGGAGGAGTTCTCCAGCTAACGCATGAACCTAGGTTTAACTTCCGACCAACCATCGTCTCTGAGAATCGTCCTGCATTCTTTATTGGATACGACGATTTCCCCTCTGCGGAGCCGTATATCTCATCGATCCGGTTGGACGGCTCCTCGTACACGGTTCTGGGGGAAGTGGCAGAGGAAGTTGTCTACACGCAATCTGGCAAGCTCTTCCTCGTTCGTTCCGCAGCTGACACGGGCATAAAGCAGATATATAGTGTTACCACTGAAGGATTGGTCTTCTCTACGGTTATCAATGATTTCGAGTTTTCTCAGGCTCACTGCTTTAACCCTGCCATCAGTCCAGACGAGAGTAAGATGATCTTCGTCTCGGACTATGCTCGTGACATGCAGGATCGCCAGAACAACAACCTGTTCATTCTGGATTTCGAGTCGGGTCGCATACAGCAGATCACGGACAACGGTTCAGATGACATCGCCCCGCTTTGGTCACCGACGGATCCGAATGTCGTTTTCTTCCTCTCCAATCGGGAAGGGATCTACAACATTTGGCGCATGGAGCTCGTTGTGGGAAACTAGACGACAGCGCCGCATCAGCTTCGCTCCGGAGGTTTGATAACCGCAGTTACGACACGATGTCTCTGCTGCGGCAAAATGCCGTTCTTTCACGGCCTAGAGGCTCGTCATGCGCATCGTTAGTCCCCGAGACTATCGACTCGCAACGGGGTTCATTCCTCGAAGCTTGCTTCGTTGGTAATTCTTGCGATGAGCGTGTTGCTTCGTTCGGGTAAACCAAGCCCCGATACGTTTGTTTGCCGTGACGCCCGACTCGGTCTCTCAAGGATCGGCGGTGTCGACAGCTTGCTGCGGAATGGCAAACAAAGGGCGTGGATATTCTACTTCTGTGCGACTAATTTTCTGAGCTCTTAAAACACACAATTACAGTGTAAGTCCTTGATGATGCCTTTTAAATAAGGGCTCTGGTTTCTTCTGTTAGGGTTTGAAGCCCCACGAGGCTGCCAATTAGTAACTTGGGCCAAAGTCGGAAGTCGTCGCGAGCAGAGGGGGTATCAGGAGCAAGGGGAACAAGGTTTTTTCTGGCGATCAAGCCCAGCTGCTTATGTCTAGGCAGCTGTTCAAGTATGGCTCGCGTTCTGGATTCGCTCGAGGATTTCTTGAGCGGTCTCGTGGAAATTAGAGCTTGCGCGAAGCGTTTCGATAAGTCGGGTCCAAAAGCGAACTGCGGCTTTGGCGGCGGGTTGCCAATAGGGCAGCTCCTCGGGGCGTGGGAGGCGGACTTCGATTGGCTTTGTAGGGAGATCTCCACTACGCTGCGGGGCGTAGCGCATGGGTAGCATGTCGTAGATTGGGCAAAGCTCTAGCGGGAGCTGCGGAGTGAGGAAGACGCTGAGGTTTCCGAGGTGCATGTCCGAGTTGCCGATCAGGTGTCCGAAGTGTTCGTAGGTAGCGGCTCTGTCGGCGTCGGTTTGGCTGAGCCAGCCGTTTCGGACGAGCGCTTGGCAGCTGCGACACCAGCTTTGCTCGAGCTCCCCTCCGAGCCCAGCGATGAGCGAACGCAAGGAAAGGGTGCCGATGCGACCTTGGCGGCTGGAGCGGTCGAAGCGCTCGACCTCGAGGTAGGCGCGTTGCTCGGTTTGGATTAGCTGGGAGTTGGCTGCGGGCAGGCCGATGCGTGACAGCTCCTCCGCTGCGATGGCTTCTGCGGCAAGAAGCTCGCCCCAGCGTCGGCCGGCATCGGTTTGCAATGAGCCGGAAAACTTGACGATGGCGTGTTGGAAGGCTTCGCCGGGAAGGCGAATGCAGGCGGTAAACTTTGGCTGCTCGCCGCCAGCGGAAGAGTTGGGGAGTTCGCCGTTTTCGGTTATATGACGGGCAATCAGGTCGTATTGGGCAGTCCGTTCCGATTCGTCGATGAACTCCGCGCGGCTGCGCCGGTCCAGAAACGCATCGATCGCCTGGCCTCCCAGGATGAAGTTGCCAGGCGTGTCGTCGCCGTGGGCCAGTATCGCCTTGAGCGCTTCGTCGATGGTCCAGTTTTCGGGGTTGGTTCCGATGCCGAGGGCTGGACCGCAGGTATGAGCGAGCAAGCGTCCGAGGTAGCCTTGGGGACGCATGTCCTCGAGAAACCATGGCAGGTCGGGGAAGAGTTGCGGGTGGTCTTCGCCGTTCAGCAGGTAGCTGTAGTGATCGCTTTCCCAGTTCGGCTCGAGAAAGAATTCGCCTTGGTGAAGGGCGTGGAGGGTGCCTGCGACTCGGGCTTGGCCGTTGCTGTCGATTTGGTAGAGCTTCCAGTTGGATTCTTGTCCGTCGAGGGGGCGTGGCAAGGCGTAGCGAGCGCGCCGGGTTTGGCCGATGCGTAGGACCTTCGGGGAGGCGCTTAGCGCTCGGGATACGGTCGGCTGGCTGATGCCTAGTCGTAGAGCGATATCCGCTGCTGACATCGAACCCTGGAAAGCTAGCAGTCTCTCGATGGAATCTGTGTGTTTAGAGCTCAATTGAATAAAAAAATGAATAGTTTAAACTAAACATAGTCAAAGAGAAAAGGAAGGAGAGAGGGATAGGATTGAATAGAATAATAGGGACTTCGGCTCCTACGAAAGAGCATGAGTGGATGCTGGCAAGCGAACCCCACTCTAGCGGGCAAATGCCGGTGCGCGATCAGCGCGATTTGATCGGGGGCATGGAAAAAAATGGTTTTAGATTTTCAAAGGGCGAGGAGACGTAAATTTCTATGGGTTAAAGTCGTTATTCCGCAAAATTTCGTGGTTTAAGCTGGGCAGAGGCCTATCGCCGCCAATGGGATAGCCCGACTGGATGGAGCGAAAAGAAGACAGCTGGGGGCGCCGTCTTCTTCGCGCCTGGCTCATGGAAAGAACAAACCCATTACTTGCGTTTCACGTTGCCTTCGAGGCTGAGCTCGCCCGGTAGCGCGTTGGGTGACGCGACAGGGCGTCCTACGGAGCGAACGTCTTCTACAGTGTAGAAGGGACTTGGATCGAGTTTTCCCAGAAGGGCGACGAGTTTTGGCAGGCGCTTGCGTTCGGAGATGGCGATGACGACCCCGACGGCTCCGCGGGATCCATTCGCGTCGACGGTTGTGATGCCATAGCCGGCGTCGCTGAGCATGCGAGCGATTTCGCTGGCGTTGCCTTGGGCGATGATGCGTACGAGCTGATAGCCTAAGGCAAGGCGTTCTTCGATAACCATGCCCACGTAGGTGCCTGCGGAGAATCCGAAGGCGAATGCGAGGAAGCAGGCGATGTTGTTCAGGTTGTTCATGACCTGACTGATGGCGAGCAGCCAGATCACGACTTCGACGAAAGCGAAAAGAGGCACGATTTTTTTGAGTCCTCGAAAGATAAGGATGTGGCGCAGGGTCGCTAATGATACGTCGGCGAGACGTGCCAAGAATATGAGTAGGGGTATGACAACCCAGACCATGTAGTCGAAGTTTTGCATTTACGTTTTTGTATTGGAAAGTTGATACGAAGAAGGAGCGACTTTGGTGAGTCGCTCCCGTGTGCGTCCATAACGCGTTTCGTTTGCTCGAACCAAGCGTTCGCTTTTAGTCAGCTACGCTCCTTGCTAGGCGGGTAAGAGCTGGCGGAACGCTCGGGGCATTCTCGCGGACCGCCGCAAGCGATGGATGACCCGCTCGCGCTTGTGGCGGGCGAGGCGGACGCGGTGGCGGAGCTGGCGCTCCGCCTTGTCGAAGATCGCGTCCAGCGCTGCGTAGGCGTTTTCGGACTCTGCATTAGCAACGATGTCGGGACCGCGGAGCTCGATCAACGCGCGGGCTTGGAACCGCTTTTCTGAAGCCTTGCCGGAGTCGAGCGTGAGTTCCACACGGATGCGGATCATGTCCTCGTAATGATGGAAGAGTCTGCGAAACTTCATATGAACGAAGGATTTGATGGAGTCTGTAATTTCGAAGTGGTTACAACTGATGATGATTCTATTCATTTCGTTTATCATATGGTTGATGTTTACGGTTGGGTACGCGCAGCCGGCCGCATGCCTTGAACTGCGTACGTTTCGAGGTGATTGCCGTATCCTTAGGGTACGGTGGAAGGCTGGGCGAAATCCGTTTGGACGGTTCGCTTGCTTTGGTCCGGTAGTCTCTTTGCCTATATATAAACGCTGGATCGTGTCCGCCTATAGGGCTACCGGCTTAGCCGAGGTAGATGAGCGGTGTGTTTTGCCCTTTGGGCAATTTCAGTTGTTTATCAACTAATGCGAAACTCATGACGGTGCGAGTTGTACTCCTTGGTTCTAAACTTAGTCAAGGCTAGCGGAAATTGTTCCGTTGAATACGGGGTTTCGAAAATTCAAGTTTGCCCTGCAAAATCAGATTGAGGAGTTCCCGGAGGAGATGGGGCGACGATCGACTTGTGCAGCTCGGGGCTGCGTTCAAGGAAAGCTTTAGCGTAGGAGCAGATTGGGCGGACTTTGGTTCCGATGCTGTCGGAGTAGGCGACTGCCTGTTTCACGAGGTGCGCGGCGAGGCTTTGGCCGCGCAGGTGATCGGGAACGAAAACGTGCTCGATGCGAAGGATATCGCTTTCCCGCGAATACAAGAGGTAGGCTCCGTCGTCGGTGTAGAATTTGCAGGCTGCGGCGTCGTGGAGAACCGGTACGGGTGAGTTGTTCATTGTAGTGCTGTAGCGGGTGCTCTCTTGTTACGAGTGAGTCCTAGGTTTCGATTGCTGCCTTTGCTGTAAGTCCTGGAAAAGGTGGTTGCCGCTTCGACAGGGTGGGGAGGGCTTGAACGGAGGGAAGGCTCGCTTTCTGAGTGAAGAGCCTTCCCTCAATTGGTGAAGAGTTGGGTGAAGGCGTGTTCGGTGATCATGGCGGCGACGGGGTTCTTGACGCGGCGCTCGCCGGTGATGGCGTAGAAGTCGCTGCCGCACTCCTCGACCTTGGCGATGACCTTGAGTCCATAGTGCTTGAGGGCGGCTTGGTCGACTGCGGTGTGCACGGTGGTGAAGCCGAGGTCGCCTGCCGCGGCCACTTCCATGAGGGTGGAGTCTTCGAACTCGCCGACCAGGCGGGGGCGAATCTCATGTTGGTCGAACCAGGTCTCCAGCGCCCAACGCATGCCCATGTTTTCGCTTGGCAGGAGGGCGGGTGCATCGTGAAGCGATTGGGGGAAGTTGCGGGCGAGTTTGGTGGCCAGCTTGGGGCGGGCGCAGAAGGTGATCCCGGAGTGTCCGAGGCGATGGTTATATGTCTTTGCTTTATGGATACTCGTGGCCGGTTCGTCGGCGAGCACGAGATCGAGACGGTGAGCCTGCAACTGGTTTATCAGAACCGAGAGCTCCCCTTGGCGGGCGACGACTTGGGTGGGGCGGGAAAAATGGTAGGCTGGCTTGAGGCATTCGAAGGCGATGAGCTTGGAGAGCGAGTCGGTCATGCCCACGTTGAAGCGGATGGCGCGGTTGGAGGAGTCATTGCCAACCGCGTTCGAAAGTTCTCGGCCGATGGAGAATATCTCGTCCGCGTAGGTGAGGGCCAGTTGCCCTGCTTCGCTTAGGATCAAGTTGCGGCCGCTGCGATGAAACAGCTTCTCGCCTAGCGACTCCTCGAGCAGCCGGATTTGGGCGCTGATCGATGGCTGGGAGACGCCTAGCTCCTCGGCGGCCCGTCGGACGCTGCCGGTTTTCGCGACGGTCCAAAAGTAGCGCAGGTGGTGGTAGTTGAGGAAATCCATAGGATCGAAAATACATAGGATAAAGCTAATAATTCAATCGTTTAATAGACATAGACAAAATGCAGGTAGAAGCGTATCATTCAGAGCGTTTGAGATGAACACGAAGGGTAACATCACAGTTTGCGAGCCGTTCGCTGGGGCCTTTGGTAGGCGGACGGTAGAGCGCCGCGGGGCGGACAGGGGGTCGGCCTCAGGCGCTTCGCTTGTGATGGCTCGAAGGTTTCAGCCGCCGCTCGGACAGGCAAGGGGCTACGTGACTTTGCTGGATGCGGTCGCCTTGCGGATTCCGGGGCATGGGAGCGACGAGAGTCTGAATGACCTGCTTCCGGAAGCGAGCTTGCTATTGCTTGCCCTCACTGGAGTGAAGCTGCCACGGAAGGAACCCACCTAAGTCTCTAGCGCTTTCTTCCGGAGCGAAGCAGTTTAAAGCAGCTTTCGTTGCTTGCGAATGGTCGCAGCACATCCGCGTGAAAGGGCTGTTTTTTAGATCGGACGACCGCGTGCTTTGGGCGCTTAACTGAATTGTATATTTTTAATTGATTAACGGAACGCTATGAATAGTGGAAGAGTGAGGATCGAGGGATACGGAGTACGAGTATCCAGCTTGTTGAGACGTTTTGTGGAAGGGCGCTGCTCTCCCCTGTTCTCGAAAAATCGAAACCTCGGGCAATTGACCATCGAGATCTTCGGCAAGAGCGCGCTTCCGAACCGACCGTATCTTCGGGTTCGCGGCATCGCTTCGTTGAAGGATAAGGAAATTGAAGTCTTCGGCAGTGGAATGACTGCTTACCTTGGGCTCGCTTCCATGTTGAACAAGCTCGACGAGGCCTTGAGGGAGGCCCGTTGGGAGGACGATTTCAGCGCTAGCCGGCTCGCTGGCGCAATGCGCGCGGTTTTGCCTGCGAAAGCTTTCTCGCGCCCTGCGCTCGCTGGAGTTCGTTGAGCTCCTGGGCAAGATGGAGAGGGAATCCGTCTGATGGTTCGCGCAAGGCGAAGAGGCGAGAACGACGTAGGAAGCCAGCTTGATCCGCCATGGTTGGCTGGCTTCTGTCATGTGAAAAACAGTCACCGGTCCTCGGCGAGGACCGGTGACCCTTTTAATACGGAAAAATTTTGAACTTATTAATGCTATAAAGAAATGAAACAGAACCCTAGTATATACTTATCAAAAAGTGATCACGAAGCGTTGTCCTTGTTGCTGCGAGCTATCAAGCATCCGCAGGGGACGGCTTTGAAGCTGAAGGAGGAGATTTCGCGCGCGATCGTGTTGGGAGACTCTCAAGTGCCTACGGATTCGGTAGGGCTCAACAGCTCGGTCCACCTTGAGGATTTGGATTTGAACGAGGTGGAGACCTACGAGTTGACGATGCCAAGTCGGGCCAACCCGGACTTCAATCGCGTGTCGATTCTCGCTCCGTTAGGTGTTGCTTTGCTAGGGGTACGCGCGGGCGAGGACTTTATGTGGAGGACGCCGGGCGGGCTACGGCGCTTGCGAGTGGTGAGCGTTACTCGGGAGTCGAAGTCGAGCAAGGTGCACGGGCCTTACAGCTTGACCCAGTAGAACAATCTAGAAGGGCACACGGCGATGAAGAAGATTCAATACGGACGCACAAACTTGCGTGTTTCTCAACTTTGCCTCGGCACGGGACGGATCGGCTACTTGAGCGATCGGGCCTCTGCTTTCGAGGTGCTCGACACCTATGTCGAGCAGGGGGGGAACTTTATCCAGGCGACCTCGCACGCGTACCTTCCGTCGTTGGAGTGCAATCCCGAAAAATCCGAATCGCTGGTTGGCGAGTGGCTGAACGCGAATTCGAATTGCCGGGAGGAACTCGTAGTTTGCGCGCGAATACGGTGCCCGCAAGGCGCCAGCGGCCTCGAGCTCGAGCACTCAATCAGGGCGCAGATTGAGCTTTCCCTGAAACGTTTGGGAGCGCGCTACCTGGACATCGTACTCTTGGATTGGTCGACCGGCTTTTTTCCTACTTACGAAGTGATGTCAGTGCTGGAACGCCTCTCCGACCGGGGGCTGTTGCGCTACGTGGGATCGATCGGTTTTCCGTGTTGGAGAATCGCTGAATGGTTGGGCAGAGGAGCCCAGCCCTCGCGGATGAGGCTTGAGTCAGCCCACTTGGACGGACCTTTCACCCAATGTTGTTTGGAGGAACTGTCTCGCGAACATCGCGTGTCGTTAGTCGTTCGCTGGCCCTTTACGGATGGATATGAGCCGCTCTTCAGCACCGCCCGTCGGGTTTTTGGCAGGACCTCTTTCCAAGTGGGCATGGCCTGGCTTTTTTCGAAGGAGAGCATCTGTTCAGTCCAGTTCAGTCCCAAGGTGAAGTCGCAGCTAGATTCCGCGATCGAGGCATCCCGGGCTAGCCTGAGTTCCGAGGAGCTTTCGCGAATAGAGGCAGCCTATATAAACTGCGCTTTGCCTCCGCACTGTCCGATGTCCGGCGAGTTTCTGATGGGGGATGACAGCGCAGCGGAGGCTCAGGGCGGAGGCGGTCTGCGCGTTTGCTAGGAGGGAATTACTCATCCAAAAGTTGGGCCTGATTTCTTAAAAGGACATTGACATCCAGTTAGAAAGCGGGAGGCTGGTTTTATTAAGGACAAAGAGGTCCTATTAGAGAAGCTATTGCGTTATGAGTCACGTACCCAATGTATTTTCGCCGGAAGGCACACCGTTAATTGACCGTACGGTCGGGGAACTCGTTGCGGAGCGTCCGGGGCGTTCGCGCATTTTCCAGGGCCTCGGGATGGACTTTTGCTGCCAAGGCAACAAGACGTTGGCGCAGGCTTGCGAGAAGAAGGGCTTGAAGCCGGAGTTTGTCGCTCAATTGCTCGAGGAAGAGGGGAAGCAGAAGGCAAGCGAAGGAAGCAACCCGGCAAGCCTGCCGCCCGCGGAGCTTTGCAACTACATCGTGTCGACGCACCACCAGTTCTTGAGGGACGAGTTGCCGCGTCTGTTTGCGATGTCCCAGCGCGTGGCCCACGTGCACGGAGGGCATACGCCCTCACTTGTGGAGGTGTTCGAAGTGTTTGCGGGTCTGGCCAAGGAATTGGAGGACCACATGGGTAAGGAGGAAAAGGTGCTTTTCCCAGCGGTGGCGAAACTGGCAGCGGGAGAGGGCGCTGGACTTGATTCCCTGGATGGTCCGGTCGAGTGCATGTTGCACGAGCATGACGACGCGGGGGCTGCCTTGCCAAGTTGAGAGAGCTGACCAACGGTTTCACGCCCCCGCCGGAAGCCTGCAATACCTACCGCGCCTTGTTTGCTGGGCTAGCAGATTTGGAGGAGGACATGCACAAGCATATCCATCTGGAGAATTCGGTGCTCTTCCCGCAGGCCCTGCAAATGGCGGGCTAGCGATTTGAAATAGCGCAAAAATCCGGCAAGTTTCCGTTCGATGAATCTCTACGGTCTACTCATCGTTCTGCATCTGCTGGGAGCAAGCGTATGGGTGGGCGGGCACTTGGTGCTCGCCTGTTCTGTATTGCCGAAGGCACTACGAACGCGCGATGCTGACGCAGTGCGTCGCTACGAGGAGGGCTACGAGCGAGTCGGCATCCCCGCCTTGATTGTGCAAGTGTTCACGGGGATTTGGCTTTCCTACATGAAGTTGCCGGATCCCAGCATGTGGTTCGACTTCTCGAATCCCGTTGGACGTTTGATTGGCATTAAACTGATCCTGCTGGCTGCGACCATTGGCTTGGCGCTAGACGCTCGCTTGCGAATCATCCCCAAGCTGAAAAACGACAATCTGGTGTCTCTGGCGTGGCACATCGTCCCTGTGACTTTGGTTGCCGTGCTGTTCTTGGTCGTGGGCGCCTCTTTCCGAATCGGTTGGCTGTATTGAGGGGTGAATACGAGGAATCGCGTCTTCGGTACTGAATTTTTCTCTCCTGAATGTAGGCCTGCCGCTTGCGGCAAGCCGTGTTGCAGGAGAAAAAATGATTCAGATGCTGCGGCGTGCATCGAGCGGCAGCCCTACGATTGGTCCAACGCGGTGGAAGTCGCAACCAAGGGTTTCCTGTCATGCGACGCTCGACGTGTCGCTAGTTGAGGCTGGAGCGGGGAAGCAGGACCTTGTCTTCTGCAAGAATCTGCTCGTGCAGGTTGTCGGCGAGCTCGTCGAGTAGTCGATGGAAGCGGTGTGCGTCGGCGGTACCAGCGACTTCGGTAAGGTGGTTGGTGAGGGATTGGAGGTCGCTCAGCGACTCTTGCAAGGATTGGTGCTGGTATCGCAGGCGGTTGGATGTGGCTTTGTCGATGCGAGACGTACCCAAGGAGTGGTGACATTCACCGTAGACGTCTTCTTCGAGTATGTAGTGTTGCAGTAGCTCACGCACGAAGTCTTGCAGGGCAAGGCTGATTTCGTCGAAGAGAATGAGGGCGCTGGGGTCTATGGTGTAGGGGAGGCGGATGAAGGCTTGCTGCAGGTTCGTCAATTGGTCGTTCTCTAGTAGCCGATGGGCTCGTGTGACGTGTCGCGCCACTTTGTCGAGCGAACTGGTTCTGAGTCGGCGTAGGAGCTTGTGCGCGTTTCTTTGCATGATTGCTCGTGTGCTTGGGTTTAAGAAAGCTGAAGGTTGCCTTGGAACTCGTTCTCCGTCACCTTGCCCAGGGACCAGGAAAGTCGGTCTCCGTATTTTGAATGCAACTGCTGTCCCAGGGGCCCGGGGTGATGGTCGTTCACGAGGATGATCCAGTCGCCCGGCTCGAGAACCGAAAGGCGCTGGAAGACAAGGCAGTGCCGCTGGTCGCAGACGATTTCCCGCAAATCCAAGGTGGTCGTCTTTTGGGTCATGCGTCCAGTTTAGCGTAGGACGGTGCATCCGACTTTGACCTAGATCAAAGTGGGGGCTGTTTGCCGGAATTTAAGCGGTAGCCTGCTTCGGCTTGCGAGGGGCGCGGAGGGGAAGGTCGATTCCGAGGGGAACTGATTTGGAGCGCGTTTTGAGCAAGTCTGCTACCAAGGTGTTTTTGAAGGCGGCTTCGACGGTTTTGACCGCGTCGTTGAGGCCGCGATGCATGGGGCAAAGGCAGGTGCCGTGCTCCTTGAGCCCGAGGGGGCAGGAGTGAATGCGTTGGATCGGATCGACTGCGTTGATGACATCCAAGACGGTGAGCCCGTCAGGGGAGACGTTGAGACGAATGCCACCGCCGGTGCCGCGCTGGCTCTTGGTGATGCCGGACTTGGCGAGCAGTTGGAGCACTTTTGACTGGTAGTCGAGAGGGGTGCGAGTGCCTTCCGCTATCTGCCGGGTCGTTTGGGATTCGTCGGGAGTCTGCACCAGCCAGACGACGGCTCTGAGCGCATACTCGGCAGTATCGGAAATCACTTTCATAGTTGAAGTAAGTGGATGAGAATGTCCTGTTCGGCAAGTTATACTTTCGGGAGGCGGATTATGCCTTCGCCTCAATACGGAATGCAAGCTCCCGTCAGGGCGATGGGAAGGTAGCGAATGGTAGCGAAGAAGAGCCGCTTTGAGCTCTGCTCGCTTTTGCTACGACAGAAACGGAAGGCGGCGAGGGTGAGGTCGCTGCCAGCCAAGGTGGCGGCGATGAGCAGCGGCAGAGCGGCTAGCCCGAATCCATAGAGCACGATAGGGAGAGCGAGCAGGGCTAACGAATAGCCAAGGGTCCAGCGGGCAGTTTTGCGGCCGTCGTAGTCGCGGGTGGAAAGCAGCCGGAAGCCGGCGTTGCGGTAGTCAGCCCGGTAGCGCCAACCGATGGCGTAGAAGTGCGGCATTTGCCAGATGAGTATGATCAAGAACAGTGAAGTTCCGATGGGCGCCGTGGGATTGCCTGTGGCAGCAGTGCCGATCAGGGGCGGCAAGGCTCCTGAGAGGGCGCCGATCTCGGTGGCCCAGCGAGTGCGCCGTTTGAGGGGCGTGTATACGAAACCGTAGACCAGAATAGTGGTGAGGGCTAGGAAGGCGGAAATGGGCGAAACCATCGTGCCCAAAGTTAGGATACCGATGAATGACAAGCTGGCGCTGAACAATAGAGCTGAGCGGGGGCTGACCTGGCGGGCTGGCAGCGGACGTTGGCAAGTGCGTTCCATGCGGGCGTCGAGTTTGCGCTCGAGCCACTGATTGAGCGACAAGGCTCCGCCTGCGGAGCAGCTTACGCCGAAGAGAGTGACGCAGGCGTGCAGCAGTCCATGTCCATCGGCGGTGGCAACATAGGTGGCGATGGCGGTGAGTATTGTGAAAAAGGCGAGGCGCGGTTTGGTTAACGCGAAAAGGGCGCGTGCCGTTGCCGTCGCTTCGGCGGCGGAGCGTTTCGCTAGCGGAGCAACGGCTTGTTGAACGTAGTCGGGCTTCATGGATCCATTGTAGGCTAGGTCGGCCTGGTTTGCTTTGATGTACATCAAGTTAAGAGCGAGCCAGGTTTCGAGCGGTTTCTTTGACAAAGATCAAGGAACTCGATCCCGGACGCGTGTAAAGTTCCGCCGTTATGAGTTCGTTGCGCGCCGATTCCGTCCCTGCATCCGTCGAATTGAAAGCTGAAGCCATGGTTCAGGCTGACTGCGGTTGCGTGAACGCGGACGCGAGGCGGTGGAGCAGCTTAGCGGTTGGGAGCCTCGTGCTGGCGGGATTGCTGTCCTTGGCTGTAGTGGTAGGGAGACTACCGTTTATATCAAACTGGATAGCGGATCCCTTGTTCTTCAAGCGTTGCCTAGTCGTGCACGTGGACCTTTCGCTTTCCGTGTGGTTTTATGGGTTCATCGCGAGCCTGCTGGCGTTGCGGTTTCGCCGCGATAGCGGAATCCTTGGGCGGATCGGCTTCTACGTGGCGTCGCTGGGCGTAGCGGGTATGATTGCCGGTGGTTTGGCAAAAGGAGCCGAGCCGGTGCTTTCCAACTACATACCCGTGATCGACCATCCCCTTTTCCTAGGCGGTTTGGCAGCCTTCTTCGTAGGAGTGCTGTTTTGCTTCGGCTTGGAGCTCAGCCGATCAGGAAAAGATGCCGAGGGACCGATGACGCGGTCGGCTCGCATCGGGCTGCAAGCATCTGCCCTGCTCGTGACCGCGGCGGCGGTTACATGGGTTTCTGCGGTGTCAGGCATGCCGAAGGGAGTGGACACGACCACCTTTTACGAATTCAGCATCTGGGGGGCAGGGCATGTGCTGCAGGTGGCGAATGCAGCGGCCATGATGGCGGTTTGGCTATGGGTATTGGAAAAGGCGACGGGGCAGGCTCCATTGAGTCTTAAAGGCGTTACCGTCCTATTTTCGATTTTAGCGGTTCCTCACTTTTCGCTGCCTCTGCTAACTTATCGAGGCACCATGGACACTCTTTACCATGCGGGCGCCACGCAGCTGATGCGCTGGGGCATCTTTCCGGTAATGTTGACTTTGGTAGCGATCGGATCGCGGCACCTTTGGAAACATCGCAGTGAAATAAAGTCCCCTGCGGCTAAGGCTCTGCGGGCTGGATTCATAGCAAGCGTATCGCTATCGCTCCTCGGAGTCTGCCTAGGCCTCTGTATACGCGGATCGAATACGCTGGTGCCAGCCCATTACCATGCTTCGCTTGGTGGAGTGACCGTGGCGTTCATGACAGCAGCTTTCCTGATCGTTACTTTGGCTCGCAGAGGGGATAACTCCGCCGACAAGATTTGGAAAAGCGCTAGGCGGCAGTTGATCCTCTTCGCCGTCGGGCAGAGCGTCTTTGCCATCGGGTTTGGAATTGGAGGCGTCTATGGGCTGGGACGGAAAGCTTACGCCTCCGAGCAACACGTGCGTTCACTCGGAGAGTACGTGGGACTCTGGACCATGGGACTTGGCGGAATCGTGGCGATGGTGGCAGGCCTGTGGTTTTTGGCGTTGGTCCTACGAGAAATTTACGCCTGGTGGTTCGGACGGTCCGGCCAAAACAGAATTTCCTCAATAAATCCCGTATCAGAATTATGAGCACAAAAAAAGAACCGTTCCTGAAGCGGCTAATGGACAACCCGTGGCTACTGCTCGTGCTTGGAGTTGTTATTCCGTTTCTATCCTATACCGTTTGGGGTTGGATTGAAATCCTGCTGGTAAAGCCAGCTCAACTACCGTGAGCCAGGAGGTGATGCAATGAGCCTTACAGTTCCGGAAAAAGGTTGGTACAAGGCGCCGGAAGGCGCGGAGAAGCTGTGGATCGGACTGGCATTAGTCTGGTGCATGGTGATGAGCGTGATGATGCCGTACTGGCATTTTCGTGGAAAACAGAACAGTCGCGGCGAAGCCTACTCGGTGGAGCCGGCGGCGTTTATGGAGCGAACCACGACGTTCGTGGAGTCCGGTACGGTCGGGGATTGGAATGGTATCCCGATCGTGGAGCCACCTCCGGGCGGCGAAGCTTACTTGGCGGCGCGGATGTGGAGCTGGTATCCGGCTCTGAAACTGCGCAAAGGCGAGACCTATCGCTTGCACCTGTCGGCGCTCGATTTGAATCACGGCTTTTCCTTGCAGCCCTTGAACATGAATTTCCAGGTGCTGCCGGGCTACGACCATGTGCTGACAATTACGCCGACTTCGACCGGCGAGTTCACGATCGTGTGCAACGAGTTTTGCGGGATCGGTCACGACAAGATGATCGGCAAGATATTTGTGGAATGAGGGAGCGAAACTGTAAGGAGAATTGAATACGATGGCTACGAATTCTACATCTGAAACGCGCACTTGCGATACGACTGGCTTGCCGGTCTGTCTGACGGCGCAACTGTTTATCAAGCTCAGCGCGGTGTGCGCGGTGGTCTTTCTATTGCTCGGGGGCGTGGCGGCGATCTTGCTGGCCTTGACACGCTGGCAGACGATTCACTTGTTGCCCGTCGACTGGTTTTACCGGATCCTGACCTTCCATGGCCTGAACATGCTGATCTTTTGGATCCTCTTTTTCGAGGTAGCGGTCTTGTACTTTGCTTGTACTGTACCGCTGAAGGCGAAGCTGTTCTCTCGCAAGGTCGCGTGGGTCGGCTTTATCATGATGCTGGTCGGAGCGGTGATGGTCGACTACATCATTCTCAAGGGAAAAGCGGACGTCTTGATGACGAGCTATCTTCCCTTGCTGGCTCACCCGGCCTTTTATCTTGGAATTATCCTAGTCGCGGTGGGTACCTTGATCGGCGTATTTAACTTCTTCGCTACCTTGTATGTGGCGAAACGCGATAGGACCTACGAAGGTTCCGTGCCGTTGGTGACCTTTGGAGCGACCGCTGCTGCGATCATTGCAGTGGTGACGCTGCTTCATGGGGCGATCGTGATGATCCCGACCTTCACGTTTGCCATGGGTTGGACTCCTGAGCCAGACCCCATGTGGTACCGTACCATCTGGTGGGGACTGGGGCACCAATCCCAGCAGGTGAACGTCTGCGCCATGGTGGCCATTTGGTACTTGGTCGGCTACTTGGCGACAGGGGCTAAGCCTATCAACGAAACGGTGTGTCGCGGCGCCTTTGTGCTTTACATCCTGTTCATCAATCTTGCCTCCGCCCACCACTTGCTGGTGGACCCGGCGGTGGGAGCTACCTGGAAGATCTGGAATACGTCCTATGCTATGTACTTGGCTGTATTGGCATCGATGATACACGGATTTACCGTGCCTGCTTCCGTCGAGATGGCCATGCGCTACAAGGGGTATACCAAAGGCTTGTTCGGTTGGGTGACGAAACTGCCCTGGCGCAATCCCGCGTTCTCGGCGGCAGTACTGTCGGTGGTAATCTTCGGATTCATCGGAGGGATCACCGGCGTGACCCTTGGCACTCAGCAGATCAACATTATTGCCCACAATACCCTGCGCATCACAGGGCATTTCCACGCAACAGTGGTAGGAGGCACATCGCTCGCCTTCATGGGACTGACCTACTATGTGATCCCGCTGATCTTCCAACGCGACTTTATTGGGAAAGGCTGGGCCCGTATCCAGCCGTGGCTGTTTGGCGGAGGAATTCTGATGGTCTCATTGGGCATGTCCTTTGCCGGTTCCTTGGGCGTCCCGCGTCGCGACTACGACATCGAGCCAGCAGGCGTGTATGGGGCTTCCTCGCACCTTTTCCTCGGGATCATGGGCGTGGGTGCAATCATCGCGGTCTTGGCGTTGCTGATTTTCGTGCTGCTTTGCGTCGGGACCTTGTTGTTCGGCAAGAAAAATGCGGGACGTCCTATCTACGATTGGGGAACCGCAGTGGCTTTGCCCGGAGCGGACGAGAGCAAGGTTGACGCCCATTGGGGTATGAAGGGCACGATCGCTCTGACGGCAGTTTTCCTGATGTGTTTCGCAGTTTACTATTTCGCGAACTGGAAAGCCTTGGCCGACGTTTGGCCCGTGCAGTAAGACCGCAAAACAATATCGAAACTTCTTGGGCCCGCTCGTTTTCGGGCGGGCCTTTTTTTTCTGACTATGACGACACTTGCGATTGGAAGCCAAAGCCTGACCACGCGTAGGTTCTTTACAGATACAGGGTTTCCTCTGTTTCTGATGACCGCCACGGTGGTCTACGAGTTGTTTTTGTTGGCGATCGTTTTCGCGCCTGCTGAGTCCACGGCTTGGTGGGGCGGGTTCGCCGAGGAGTTCAAGCGTTGGTGCTTCAGCTACGACCCGCGAACGGGGGGGATGGAGTACGCATCGGTGGTGGTTATGTTGATAGAACCGCTTTTCATCGGAGTGATTGCGGCTTTCCTGTGGAGGAAAGGGCTGGCGGGATTACGTCACCGTCGGCTTTCTCGCCTAGACCGTTGGTCCATCGCTTCGGGGGTGGGAATCGGAGCTTTGGTGATTGCGGGCTTGTTTTTAGTGGGACGTCCGGACCCGGCGGACTCGGAAGCTCTACCCTTTCCGGGGAGTCGAATTCGGGTGAGTCTCTCGCCACCGGATTTCGTCTTGGTGGACCATCGTGGGAATTCCTTCAGCTTGGATCAGGCGAAAGGCAAGGTGGTCTTGCTCACTGGCGTGTACGCGATGTGCTCTGAAACCTGTCCGGATATCCTAATGCAGACCAAGGGCGTGCTGGACGCGCTGCCGGATAGCTTGAAGGACCAAGTCCAGGTGGTTGCCTTGTCGTTGAACCCCGAATACGATACGAGCAGTTTGATGGGGCGTGTGGCGGAAGGATACGGCTTTTCCTATCCCCAGTTTCGCTATCTCAACGGAGATCCCGGCATGATGGATCGTTTGCTGCAACGCTTTGGCTTCTCCCGAGCGGTTGATCCGCAGACTGGAGTGGTCAACCATGCGAGCTTGTTTCTCTTTCTGGACCGTGGCGGCAAGATCGCCTACCGGCTCGCCTTGGACGAACGCACCAAAGCATGGCTGAGCGAGGCGGTGCTGGATTTGGCGAACGAGTAGGATAGCGTTCGCTTGTTTGCTGCTGCTCTTGACGAGCATCAAGGAAGTGGAGGCGTGAAAGGGCTAGTATGGCTTCGATGGCTAAGATAGCTGAACAAATAGTGAGTGAGAAACCGCAGGCGGGGGCGCGTGGACAGGGGATTTTGTCGAAAGTCGATGCGGCTTGGGCTTGGTTGGATGGTTTCTTGGGGCGGTGGCTGCCAATAGAGTTGAACCCCTTGGCTCAAAGCGGGCGGGCTATCAACTTTTGCTTGCTGGTTGCTGTGGCTAGTGGGGTGCTGATGTTTATCTGGTACTCGCCCAGCGTGCAGTTCGCGTATCCGTCGCTCAAGGACATTGAGGGTCGCACGCTTGGCGGAGTGGTGCGGGGCGTGCATCGCTACAGCTCGGACATGATGATGCTGCTGCTTTTCGTGCACGCGTTTCGGATGTTCGTGGCGGGTAAGTTCTTTGGCGAACGGTGGCTCGCATGGGTGAGTGGAATTGGCTTGATGGCTCTGGTTTGGTTCATCGGCTGGACGGGCTATTGGTTGGTCTGGGATCAACCCGCCCAGCAGGTCGCGGTGGAATCGATGCGCTTCCTCGATGCCTTGCCGATTTTTGGCGAGCCCTTGGGACGTTCGTTCCTTGCGGATGCCTTGGTGCCGAGCTTGCTGTTCTTCGTGGTATTTTTTCTGCATATGCTGCTTCCCCTAGGAATAGCGATCGGGCTGGTGGTTCATTTGTTGCGGCTGAGTCGGGTGATGTTACTGCCGCAATGGCCGCTGGGGCTGAGCCTGACGATTGGGCTGATTGTTGCGGCTATCGTGTATCCAGCTCCCTTGGACAGCGCGGCCGCGATGGCGGAAAAGGCGGAGGCCTTTACGGTGGACGCTTGGTACATGGCGCCCTTGGCGTTGAGCCTGCGATTGCAGAGCGCGGGACTTTGGGTCACGATTGGAGGAGCGATCGGTCTAGGGGCTTTGGTTCCGTGGCTGTTTGGCAAGCGGAGGAAGAAAGAGAGCTACCAAGCCGTGGTGGAGGAGTCGCGCTGCCATTCCTGTTCGCAGTGCTCCCAGGACTGTCCCTATGACGCGATCACTTTGATCCCGCGTACCGACGGGAAAAACTTTCCGTCCGTCGCCTGGGTGGATCCGGCCCGCTGCGTGGGCTGCGGCGTTTGCAACGGTTCCTGCGATTCGGCTGGGGTGGGCTTGCAGTGGTTCAGCACCTTGAGCGAGGAGAAGCGAATTTTGAATACCGTGGCCCTTGCGAGAGAGAGCGGAGGAGGCGATTGGATTGCGTTCGTGGCGGGCGAAGTAGATGGCGGAATTGCCCAGTACCGGAAGCGGATTTGGGAAGAACGCCTTGCGGGCTATGAGGTTTTTGTGGTGCCGACCGCTTCTTGGGTTCGCTCCTCGCTGGTGGAACAACTGCTGAAGCGAGGAAGCAAAGGAGTGCTGGTCTTGCGCGACGGCCGAGCGGAGAGCGCCTCCCGCGACGGAGGCCAGTGGGTGGAGGATCGTCTGGAGCAACGTCGCAGTCCCGAGTTTCGGCCGAAGCGCGCTGGTGAAGGTGGCCGCTGGAAGGTATTGGACTACACTTCCGGCGATACGGAAAGAGTTGTTGGAGCTGCTACTGCGTTTCGAGGCGGTTCGGAGGCAGCCGCAGGAAGGCTTAGGCCTTCTTTCCTTGCGGGCGCCCTAGCCTTGATCGTATTGATGCTTGGGATACTTGCGGCAGCCGTGGGACCGAGCCATCTGCGGGTGACGAATCCCGCTTCGCCGGAGCCGGAGTTCGTTTTTTCGTTCAAGGCGTTTGGAGCCTACGAGGAAGTGGAAGTCTTGTCGGAGGAGGAGCAAGAAAAGTTGCCTGTCCACATGCGAGGACGCTCTGCAGTTAAGCCCAAGCGTGCGGATGTGCTAGTGACGCTGAGCTTGGATGGACAGGATTTGGGGCAGCGACGTTTTGCGGCGAAGGGCGTATCGAGCGACGGTCCTGCGATGGGGCAATGGCGTTTGCCTGTGGTACCGGGCCAGCGCCAAGTGCGGGTGGAAGTAACTCGAGGTGGCGAGGAGCCACTGCTCGCCTGGGAAGGGACGTTTTCCGCGAGAGAGCGGCATGTATCCGTTTTGACTTACGAAAAGGGAGAAGGGTTTGTCTTCCACGGAAAAGAGAGTGATTATGAAAAGAATGATAGATGAGAGAGATACAGAAGTAGAGCGGCTTGATGTGCGTCCTTTGTTGGCCCAAGGGGAATCGCCCTTGGGCGTGATCCTCGATGCGGTGCAGCGAGTTGGCACAGGGAAGAGCCTTTTGGTGGTGGCTCCTTTCGAGCCCTTTCCTCTTTACCAGTTGCTTGCGGAGCAGGGGTATGGCTACGAGGCTAAGATGACCGACGACGGGAGCTGGGAGATATTGTTTTCGCCAGTTTCAGGTTGAGTTCCTGCAGGCGGCCATGCCCTGAATTGCGGCGAATTTTCTCGTTGGCAAGCTTCTCGAATCGGTCGTGCGCAAGAGATTCGACGAAGCTTAGAGACGGTTTCGTTGGTATGACGCCATGCCGTGTTGCGGGAGATAAGAGCTATTGGGGCTCCTTGGCGTAACGCGAGCGATTGCCCTACGGATGGACTGTCTTGCTGCGTTTGCAGATGAATATTTTGCGGGGGGACGTAGGGGGGCAATTAGTGCTGGATCTTGGGCAGGAAGCATTCACGGTTTCGTGCATGTTGAGCTCTCTTAGCGAAATGCCATTCTATCTGCTGCGTATTGAGTTGCGTCATGCGCACCGTCCGATTTGGCGGGAAGTGGAAGTGCCTGCTGCGATTCCGCTTTCCGGTCTGCACGTGGTGATTCAGGCCGCCATGGGTTGGGATGATGCGCATTTACACGAGTTCGTTTTCAAAAAGCGTCGTTTCGCGGAGCCGAGGCAGGAGTACGGCGGTTTCGGCGACGACGCCGAGGATGAGAGCGATGTTGCTTTGGGAGACCTCTTGCAGAGGGTGCGGCAAAAGTTGCTTTACCGGTACGATTTTGGGGATTGCTGGGAGCATGACGTTATTTTCAAAAAGCGTGTGGGCGACAAGCCTCTGAGCGCGCTGCGTTGTGTGGCAGGAGAAGGTGCCTGTCCTTTGGAGGATTGTGGAGGCGTATGGGGGCATGAGTCGATTTGCGCGTTTCTGGATGGGAAAAGCGAGGCGTCAGCGGCCGAATACGAGGATTGGGTCCCGGTGGATTATGACCCGGATGCGTTTGATCTGGAGGAGGTAAACGCGACGCTGGGAGTCGCTGATGGTCCGTTTGACGGCGAGGTGATGGAAGAGGAATCTCCCGCTCCCAATCACCCTTATGAAGGGGCGGATGCTGAGACGATCGCAGCCTACCGCGCTGTATTGGAAGAAGGCTTGGCGTTGCGAGCGGCGGAGCCATGGAATTCTTTATGGGATCAGGATATCTTTTGTGTTGAGGATCCGGATACGGGAAGCGTTGACATTCTTTCGGTCCTGGGGGCAGGCGACGAAGTGTATTCGCTGCATGTGCATCGAGGCTTGGTGGGGTTGGAGTTTTGGAGGCAGGCGATGCTAGGCGAGCTACCTTCGGATTTTGACGCTACGGTTGGATTGTTGAACGTGTTAGAGGTGGAGTTCGTCAACAAGTCCGAGATGGAGGGGCCGGACTTTGACTTGTATGCTCTGACGGGATTTCCGGAACCGAAAAGGGGAAGGAAGCGTTGGATGCGTTTGCGGCGTCATCGCCCTAGGCAGCCTTGCTGGTTTCACCCTGCAGCGGAGCTTTCGGAGCTGCGGCGCGGAATTGGTCTGGCACGGCACTACGTGAGCCTGTTGAGAGAGTCTAAACGGCGTGCGGAGTTCGAGTACGATCGTCCTCACGAAAACGGAGGGCAGTTGCCTGGTACCTTACCGGGCTTAAGGCTGAAGCCGGGGACGTCGCCGGAGGTTTGGGAAAACTGGGAGCTGGCACGTATCTCGGTTGACTGGAGCAAAGTGCCGCCGCCACCGAGCATTTTCGAGCCTAGCGAGTTCGAGTGGGCTCAATGCGGAAGTTTTTCCGTTGTAGAAGAACGCTGGGAGATCGGGGCCATTTATCTGGCAAACGTCATGGGCGCCGACGGCCTTGTCCGGCCGCTTTTGGCAGCGGTCTTTGCCTTGGCCGAAGGGCAAGGGCCACCGGAGCCGTTACTTTCGGACGATCCTGAGGTGACTCCGTCTCAGGCGGTATGGAGCGTTTTCCAGAAATACGTTAATTCCAGGGAAGCCTTGCCTCGACAGCTTTTGGTGACGAGTGGCATCGCTGAGAAAACGTTTGCTCCGTTGCGGCGTTTTGGCGTGGAGATCGTCCGGGTGGAGCGACACGAGGCATTAGGTGGCTTGTTTGCGGCGATGGCGCGTTTTGGTTGAGGGCACCTAGGTTCATTGGTTGCTCATGAGAAACGTATCGCGCACCGACACGCGTTAGCAGTGGGCATTGTGGCGCGCCGCGAGCGCGTGATGCGATCCCGGCGCGGGGCCGTTTGCCACAGGATTGTTGTTTGCGCTTCTTGTAGCGATTGCCCTTGCAGTGCCCTAGAACTCGGTTTCGAGTCGTAGCCAGGCGGTGCGGCCGGGTTCGTTGACGCGGAAGGTTTGCGGGTAACCGGCTATTTGGGCGCCGCTGCGGGTGATGTGCTCGGCGTAGGTGGTGTCGAAGAGGTTGTCGATGCCGCCAGCGAGACTCCAGTTTTCGGACACTCGATAGCTGGCGTGCAGGGAGTGCACGTCGAAACCCTCGGAGGGGCCGGCGTCTTGCCCGGCGATATTTCCTTGGTCGAGGGCGAATCGGTCTTGGTTCGAGGTGAGACGTGAGAGCCAGCCGGCGGACCAGTTTTGGCGGCGGATGCCGGTTTCGAGCTTTAGCTCGAGCGGGGAGATCTGTGCGAGAGCACTGTGGTCGGTGTAATTGGTGCCGCGGGTGTAGGCGAGGGCGCCGCCGAGGTACCAGCCCTTGTCGTTTTGGTAGCGGGCTTCGAATTCGCCGCCGTAGGTGGTGGCCTCGATGTTGCGGGCTACGGTTGCCATGCGAGACAGGGAGGAGCCCGTCATCATCTTTGGATACTTCGACTGGATTAGGATGAAGTCGTCGTGCTTGGCGTAGAAGAGCGAGGCGGTGAGTGTGGTGTCGCCGTAGGTGGCGAGGTAACCGAGGTCGATCTGGGTGAGTCTTTCTGGGTTTGTATCGAAAGCGCTGATACTCATGGGGCTTTCTTTCGAGAAGAGTTCCCAGTAGTCGGGAAAACGTACGGAGCGACCGATGCCGATGGAGGCTTTGCCTCCGTTTTGGTCCAGATCGCTCTCGAATCGGAGGTATCCGCTGGCTAGGGTGTCGGAGCGTTTTTGCTTCGCGGTGGGATTGGCCATCCTGGAGTTGGCACCCATGCCGACCTGAACTGTGGAGCGGAGGTCGGTAGCCGTCCAGCGGTCGAGGCGGGTTCCGAAGGCGAGGGTGTTGTTCTGGCCGAGGTGGTAGTTAAATTCTGCGAAGGCACCGACTTGTTCGAATGCGGCGTCATCCGTGTAAGGAAGCGACGAATACGAGTCGACTGCCATGCCCATGGCGTTGCGGGTGCGGTGTTTGTTGTATTGGGTGTCGAGGCCGACTAAGGCGTCGAGGTCTTGCCAGCGATCGAATACGGCTGTGACGGAAGCCCCGTTGGTGAGACGCTCGGGGTTGGACACCATGGGCATGGACATCATCATGCTTGGGGTGAATTCCCGCAGGCTGTAGTTGTCCATGACGTGGTCGGCTACGTTGTGGTAGGCGATAGCTTCGATGGACCGTAGGGCTCCGTCAAACTGGTCGGCTGCGTAGCGCAGGGTGAAGGTTTCGCGATCGTAGGCGTCGCCGTCCATGCTGCGGTCTGCGTAGGCGGCTTGGGCGTCGGAAAGGCCGTAGGAGAGTTCGAGAGCCGCATTTTCGGACGGGGTCCAACCGAGGGTGGCTTGGGTGTTCCAGCGCTGGTATGCGGAGTTGACGCGATTGCCGGAGCCGTCGGTGTAGTCGTTCGCCTCGGCCCAGGAGCCTTGTATCCGGGCATAGAGGGCTTCGTTTCCTGCGAGGGCGTTTAGGGAGGTGTCGCGTCGGCTGTGTCCGGCGTAGACGAGTTGGGTTTCTAGCTGTGTATCCGAAGACGTGAGACGGGTGGGAGCGCGTTCGAAAAGAATGGATCCGGCGCTGGCTCCCGGGCCATGCCGTACGCTTTGGGGGCCTTTGAGGATGGTGACCTGATCGAAGGAGGAGGGGAAGACATAGGCGGTTGGAGGGTCCATGCGGTTGCCGCAACCTCCGAGGGTGGAAACGCCGTCGACGACGACGTTGAGGCGGGAGCCTGCCATGCCGCGAAAGGTGGGGTCGCCGTTGGCGCCGCCTTTGCGTGAGACGTTGATGCCGGCTACGTGGCGGAGGGAGTCGGCCCCGTCGTTGGCGGGAAGTGGCTGGATGGCCACGGTGGGATCAAAGCGGGTAGTGTAGGTGTTGAGGGCTTCGGTGGTGGTGACGACCAAGGGGTCGAGATCGACGGTCTTGGCTGTCGATGCGTCTTGGGCTGTGGCCGCGTTTAAGTAAGTGATGGAGGCCGCTAGGGTAGCGGCGGAAATTGGAAAGTGCTTCATGGTGGATTTCTATCCGCTTTGTACAGGCTCGCGTGTAGCTGACCGTGTTGACCGGTGCCACAGGCACATCTGCCGCACACGTTCGCGAGCGACTTCGAGATCTGAGAAATGAGTCCGAACAGCTCGGACGGGCGAGCGCTAATGGGCTCGGTTGCAAAGCGTATCGAAATGTGAATACGCTTCGTTCCAGTGCTCGAACAATAGCTCGAGCGTTCCAAAATGTATCAAACTAGCAGATACGCGATTTGGGAGGCGGTGGTTCTATTTCTCGAATAGGCGCCTGTGGTATCCTGCTAAGCGGGATCAGTCGGCGATGGAAAGTTGATTGGGGAGGAGCGACGAAAATGGTTTCTTGAGTCGGGGGCAACAAGACGACGCTGCTGAGGGATAATATTCGATCGGGAGATTCTTCGGCTTCTTCCCTGAGTTCGATGGACACTATGCAGAGGTCGCAGGGGGCGTCGCCGGAGAAGGTGCGCTCGATCGCTTCGATGGGGGAAAGGCTTTGCTGGTAACCTGCGTACATACTCGCCCACGCGACGCCTTGGATGGCAGCGATGTGGAAGCCGGTGCTTAGCAGCAAGCAAGCAGCGGCGGCGAGTATTTGTAGTTTGTGGAGCACGTTTTCGATTCGAGTGTGGCCTTCGTAAAGTGAAGTAAAGCTTGTTCGGCTTAAATCAAGAGCACTGAGCTTTTTGTCGTTCCGGGTAGGGTGCCAGTAGCGTCTGGATAAGCTCTGCGGCAGAGTAGGTGGATTTGCCCGAAGGGACGAAGGTGTGGATACGATCGGCGTCGCGGCCAGTGGTAAGGAGGGCAGGCTCGGTTTTGGACTTATGGATCTGCGGAAGCCCGATGGTGGACAAGAGGCCGTTGCAGACGCATTTTCGGCCCTTGGTTTCCTCGAGCGTTCCGCCTTTGGCGAGGTAGTCTTTCACCGGTTCGCCGGGGCATCGGTATCCGAGGGAGCCGTCTTCGCGACGGTAGGCGGTTCGTAAGTATCCGAGGTCGCAGACGCGGTTTCTCTCGGCGTAGACTTCGGGCACGGAAACGCTGCCTTCCATTTGGAGGACCTTGAAGGGGAAGCCGGTGGGGGACGCGAGCGGGTCGGTAAAGACTTCTATGGCGCCGCGTCGGCTTTTATCGAGGACTCTCGCTTTGATTTCTGGGGCGATGCCGGATTCCTCGCAAAAGGCGAAGGCGGTGCCGACCTGGATGCCGGCAGCTCCGAGCTCTTTGGCCTCGGCGAGTTTGCCGGGCCGACCGAAAGAACCTGCTAGCCAGAAGGGAAGACCGAGTTGGCGGATTTGCTCTAGATTCGCAGTATCGCGAGGACCGTAGATTGGTTCGCCGATTGTATCCAGGTTTAGGGGACCGCGTGGCGGCGCGTTGTGGCCTCCGGCTTCAACGCCTTCGACGACGAAGCCGTTGATCTGACTCTCGGATCGCTTGGCAAGCGTTTTGGCGAGGATGTCTGAGGAGACCACTGCCAGGAAAGCAGGACGTTTGAGAGGAGCCTCGGGAAGGTCGTATTCTGCTGGGTCGAGCGTGGCGTAGAAAGGTTGGTCGGGCAATGCGCCTTGAACGTCGATCTTGAGTTGAGCGGATTCTCGTTTAGCGAATTGGTCGAGCACGCGAGGAATGGAGCGTGGTATGCCTGCTCCCATGAGAATGTAGTCCACCCCTGCGAGCATGGCCCCAAAGAGCGAGGGCAAGGTTGGGATTTGGATCTTTTCGAGGAGGTTGAGTCCGACGAGGCCATCGTGTCCGCGTTTGGCGAGGTGTACCTCCACGAAGTTGGCAGCGATCGTAAGGTCGCTTGCGATGCGGTGTGCCAGATTGGGAAGCGGGTTGGAGCGAAAGCTGTCGCCGAGGTGCTTTCCTTGCGGATTGAAATAGCGTTCTATAACTTTGTGGGCAATCTCGGGGATGGGGAAGGCGGACAGCGCTTCTCGCATGAGACCGCCAGGGTCTCCCAGCTGTAGTCGGCGAGCGAGCACAGTGGGAAGGGCGGTGCCCGAAACCACGCCGAGTTGTCCGGCTTGAGAAACGGCTCTGGCGAGAGACCAGTTGGAGACGCCGACGCCCATGCCTCCTTGAATGATGGAGGGGAGAAAGGTTGCTTGGTGCATTCGAATTTCTGGATGGGCAACGGCGATTGGCGATAGGGCTATTTGACGGTGAGCGTGCCCTTCATGATGGCGTAGTGACCCGGAAAGGAGCAGATGAAAGGGTAGGAGCCGGGAGCGCTTGGGACCTTGAAGGTGAGGCTGTCGGACTCGCCAGCTCCGAGCATCTTGGTGTGCGCGATGACCTCGCTGGCTTCGGCTGGGATGTACTCGGGGGCGTGGCTGGAGGATTTCATGCCGAAGGCGTTGATGGCGGCGTTGTCCATCGGTTGAAGGAGAACCCAGTTGTGGGCCATGCTTTGCTTGGGCATGCGGCCGATATTGGAAAGCTGGATACGGATTTCTTCGCCGGGAGCCGCTTCGATGGAAGTGACGCTGAATTGCATGGAGTCGTTTGCGGTGATGGCGATGGTGCGCACGCCGTCGTCGCTCGGCGGCGGAGCGGCGTCTTGATTGCTGGCGTCGTTGCCGCAGGCTCCGAGGAAAAGGGCGAATGATGCGACAAGGGAAGTGATCGTGATGCGTTTCATGTGGGCGGCAGAATATCCGCAATCGCTTCGCGATTCCTTGATGTCGATCAAGGCGTGTCGGAATTATATCGATTAGTGTGGAGGCATGAACGCCTTTCAGCTGTTTGGAAATCTGAGGAAATGGGGGCTGGCCTGGCTCGCCCTAGGATGTTTGGGGTCCGTTATGGGGGCGGGCAGCGAGCGCGTCTTCGAGGTGCGAGGGATTGTAAGAGGCCCGGTATCTGAAGGAACCTTACTGGTGGAGCATCAAGACATTCCCGGCTTCATGCCAGCGATGACGATGCCTTTCTACTTGGGAGAAGGAGAACCGAAGGTAAGCCTAGCCTTGGGCGACGAGGTTCGTTTCCAGTTTGTAGTGGGAGAGGGAAGTTCTCGGGCGGAACGATTCGAGGTATTGGACGCGGCTAGGCGAAGTGGGAAAAGCGAAGCGATTGGGAAGACGTCTGGCTCTTGGTCTCGAGAAGGAACTCTGCTGCCTGCCTTTGAATTGCTGGACGAAAGTGGTCGTTCCGTTCGGGAATCCGAATTTGAGGGGCGCTACACGGTAGTGACTTTTATATTCACCCGTTGCCCGGTTCCGGAGTTTTGCCCCTTGTTGTCGAGCAAGTTCGCGCGGCTGCAGGGCTTGATCTTGCACGATCCAGAGTTCCAAAAACTGGATACGGAGGTAACGCTATTGAGCGTGAGTTTGGATCCGGAGTGGGACCGGCCTAATGTCTTGGCTGACTACGGGCGGCGAGTGGGGGCGAATCCCGACATTTGGCGTTTCGCGACAGGGGAGTCGAGTGAGGTGGCTCGGCTGGCGACTTTCGCTGGCTTGAGCTATTCAGGCGAGGGGACTGCGATCAGTCACGACTTGAGGACCCTGCTGGTTGGACCAGAGGGACGCTTGCTAGAGGTTTGGCCCGGAAACCGCTGGAAGCCAGAAATGGTGCTGGAGGCGATCCAAGCGCGCAAGGCAAGCGAGTAAGGGGCTTGGTTCCGCAGCTTAGCCATGAGGGAAAGAGCGTCCGTTCAGTCGGCGCTCTTTTTTGCTCATAACCAAAGGCATAGGAATCCGTGAATACCAAAGCTGTGTTTGCTGCCATGCCGCAACGTTCGAATCAGAGCAGACCTATTGCAACGCGGCTTGTCGCAAGCGGCAGCCCTACTGTTGGGAAATGAAGATTGGCGAACATCAGTCTCTACTGATTGTGGAATGAACCTATCTGTTTGCTTCTCGCGACGATTCGGCGCGCCTGGAAAACCTGCGCTAATAAAAGTCGTTAGGAGTTTGACTGTCTTGATCTGTATCAAGGTTTTCGGTTGAGGCCCCATATATTGTGGGTGTTTGGAAAATAACCCCAACATATAGGATTAAGCATACCGTGAATATTTCCGAACCTTCTCATGTCCCTTCAGAACCGATTGCTCGCTACCAGTTGTCCGAGCGCTTGCTGCGCCATCTCAAGGTGGCTTTGTCGGAGAGCGGAACGGCTTTCTCGCCGGAGCTCTACGCAAACATCGCCTCGCACATGGAGGCTGCCAACGAGCGAGGTGAATTGCCTAGCGAATACGCGTTAGCCGAGGAGGAATTGGCTCGCATGGGAATGGTGAAAGCCTTGAAGGCGTTTTGGACGGGGACCAAGGACGAGACTGTCGATTCGGTGAGCCGTCGCGCGGGGGAGAGGGATTCGCTCGTCAGCGTGAAGCAGTCGATCGAAGAGTACATCAACAAGGTCGACTGGCGGATCAACGCGAATGCAAATGTTGGATACAGCCATGCAGGATTGATCAACCAGTCGGCGGGGAAGCTGATCGCGAACTATTGGCTGGATCAGGTCTACTCCGAAGAAGAGGGGGAGGCCCACCGGAACGCGGACTACCATATCCACGATCTGGACAGCTTGTCCGGCTACTGCGCGGGGTGGAGCTTGCGGGTGTTGCTGGACGAAGGTTTCAACGGGGTGAGCGGCCGTGTCTCGAGTCGCCCGGCAAACCATTTCAACGAAGCCTTGGGGCAGATGGCTAATTTCTTGGGCATCTTGCAATCGGAGTGGGCGGGGGCACAGGCCTTTAGCAGCTTCGACACGTACTTAGCGCCGCTGTTGTTCAAGGACCAGTTGAGTTTTGGGGAAACGAAAAAAGCGATCCGCCGTTTCGTGTATAACCTCAATGTACCCGCTCGTTGGGGCCAAAGCCCATTCACCAACATCACGCTCGATTTTACTCCGCCGCAGGACTTGGCCGGGCAGCAGCCCAGTCGCAATTACCGCCACCTTCTCGAAGGGGTGGAGGACGCGGCACTGGAAGCTTTGGCTCGCGAGCGGGGCGTGGAGCGGCTAACGGATTTGCGCTACAAGCATTTCCAGAAGGAAATGGAGATGATCGATATTGCCTACTACGAGGTGATGACGGAAGGCGACAGTCAGGAGCAACCGTTTACTTTTCCGATTCCGACGGTAAATATTACTGAAGATTTCGACTGGGAATCTCCGGCTGCGGAGGCCTTATTCGACAACACGGCAAAAGTCGGAAACTCCTATTTCCAGAATTTTCTCGGGAGCCAATGGATGTACGACGAGGAGGGGAATAAGGTGCCCAACCCCGACGCTTACCAGCCCAATGCGGTTCGCAGCATGTGCTGTCGCTTGCAGCTCGACCTGCGGGAGCTCTTGAAGCGGGGGAACGGCCTGTTCGGTTCGGCGGAAATGACGGGGTCGATCGGCGTGGTGACGATCAACTTGGCTCGGCTCGGCTACAAGTTCCAAGGCGATTGGGATGGGCTCAAAGCAGAGGTGCTGCGCTTGATGGAATTGGCGAAGAGCACTCTGGAAAAAAAGCGCGGGTTCATCCAGTCCTTGTTCGACCGCGGCTTGTTTCCCTACAGCAAGCGCTACCTCGGACACTTCAGGAATCACTTCAGCACGATTGGTGTGAACGGCTTGAATGAGATGCTGCGTAACTATTCGGAGGACCGCTACGACATAGCGACCGAAACTGGAATCAAGATGAGTATCGACTTATTGGATATGATTCGCGAACGCATGAAGGTCTTTCAGGAGGAGACGGGCAACCTCTACAATCTGGAGGCGACTCCCGCTGAAGGAACGACTTATCGCTTTGCGAAGGAAGACAAGAAACGCTTTGCCGGGATCGTGCAGGCAGGCAGCGGCGAGAATATTTATTATACCAACAGCAGCCAGTTGCCCGCGGGATACACGGATGACCCGTTCTACGCCTTGGAAAAGCAGGATGCGCTGCAGAGCAAGTACACCGGCGGCACCGTGCTGCATCTCTACATGGACGAGCGGCTGGAAAATGGACGTTCCTGCAAAAGCTTCGTCAAGACGGCCCTCAGCAACTTCCGGCTACCGTACCTAACGGTCACGCCTGTCTTCTCAGTGTGCGAGGATCATGGATACTTGAACGGCGAGCAACCTTGCTGCCCGCAGTGCGGCCAAGATACTCAAGTTTGGACCCGCGTCATGGGATACCATCGCCCTGTCAGCAGCTTCAACCGCGGGAAGAAAGGCGAACATGGGGAACGGAAACACTTCTCCTTGAAGGCAAATCCGCACCTGCCGCTCTTCGAATAGGAAAAGGAAGAGATTAAACATTAGCGGACGGCAGCTCGTGGGAGCTGCCGTCCCATTTAGCATGTGTGTCCATATAACTGATACGTGGAAGAAACGTTTACCCTTGTCGGCGGTAACTCGGTTTAGCCTGCAGGACTTTCCTGGACGCTCGGCTTGCATTCTTTGGCTGAGCGGCTGCCAAATGCGTTGTTCGTATTGCCACAATCCAGAGCTGGCGCTCGGCAGGGGGGGCAGGATTTCGGTCGATGGAGTGCTTTCCTTTCTTGAGAGAAGGAAAGGTCAGCTTGATGGAGTGGTGCTTTCAGGTGGGGAGTGTCTGCTGAGTTCCTCCGTGTTGGAACTCGCTCGGGCTGTTAAGGCAATGGGCTATCTCCTAAAAGTGGATACGAATGGCGGCTATCCGGACCGTTTGGATACGCTTTTAAAGGAAGGGCTCGTGGACTATGTTGCGATGGATTTCAAGGCGCGGCCGGGAGACTACGAGCGGGTGACGGGCTGGGGCGATTTTGCGAAGTGGGAAGCTTGCTACGGGTTGCTGCAGGAAAGCGGAATCGACTGGGAGCTGCGCACCACGGTCCACAGCGACATCGTGGACGAGCAAGCGGTGGACGAGATGATGGATTTCTTGGAATCTCGAAGTTTCGGAAAGACGCTCTACTTGCAGTTGTTTCGCCAGGGGAAGACATTGGGAAACGTGGCGGATATGCGGAGACGTTTTGAGCTGGCTCGCCTGTGTCTGGATCGGAGCTACGAGGTTCGCTTCCGGAATTTCACGCAGGCCGAAGTGAATGCATTGGCCTGTGGTAGGCCGCTTGAGGTAAACGTGACTGGCTAGAGAGAGGCTCGCTCGGATTTCAGGGCAGCCGTTTTGGATTCGATCAAGGCCTCCAGCGTCTTTTCCTTGAACAGGGATTCGAGCGATTCGCTGATGGCGCTCAGGGAATTGTGCAAGGGATGCAGGCAAGTGTGGCTATGCTTTTGGCTTTTATAGCAACAGGGCAGCCCGTCGCACTTTTCGAAGATGCGGACTATTTCTATCAAGCAAATGTCGCTTGGATGGCGGGCGAGGGAGAATCCTCCGTGAGGTCCGTGGGCGCTTTGGGCGAATCCGGCTATGACGAGGGCGTTCATGGTTTTGGATACCGTTGGCTGGGGAAGCTGAATCCTGCGCGAAATCTCAGACGAGCTGAGCTTGGAATTCCTTTGGTGGTAAACTTCTGCAAGGCAGGTGAGGCAGGCGACGGCGTACTGGGAAAATTTTCCGAACTTAATCATGGGGCATGAGGTAGGAAGTGTTCCTTCGTGACAGGAGAGAACTGTGAGGCGAACGCGTGCGATAAGAAACGCTTACGTTCTGTATTATGGGTGCAATTAATCGCATTTCAGGGAGGGACGCGAGCCTCTTGCCCTCCGGTTTTTGATCTAGATCAAGGCTCGAGCGGAGATTTCGTCGTATTCTTTGTTACTCGCCGGAATAGCGGCCAACCCCATCCTCATATGAAACTATCGCATATCATAAACAAAGCCGTCGCGGCGGGAGTTTGCTCTCTCGCTAGTCTCGTGATGGCCCAAGACGAACTTCCTGTCGAAAACGCCGTTTTGACGCATGCTCCCAATGTGCCACCTCCCATCGAGCGCGACTATCCCGCGAAGGTGGTGGTGAACCTCGAAACGCTGGAGCTAAACGCTCGATTGGCGGATGGGGTTGAGTACACGTTTTGGACCTTCGGGGGAGAAGTACCCGGAATGTTTATACGCGTTCGCGAAGGCGACTTCGTGGAGTTTCACTTGAACAACCATCCTTCCAGCAAGATGCCGCACAATATCGACCTGCATGCGGTGACGGGCCCGGGCGGGGGTGCGGCGTCCTCCTTCACGGCGCCGGGGAAGACGACTCGCTTCACTTTTCAAGCCATCAATCCCGGGCTCTACGTTTACCACTGCGCTACGGCTCCGGTAGGCATGCACATCGCAAACGGCATGTATGGCTTGATCCTCGTTGAGCCAGAAGAAGGTCTGCCTCCGGTGGACAAGGAATACTATGTGATGCAAAGCGAATTTTATACCAAGGGCGCTTATGGAAACGAAGGATTGCAGCCCTTCAGCATGGAGAAAGCCCTGACGGAAACCCCTGACTACGTCGTGTTCAACGGCTCGGTCGGAGCGATGGTGGGAGACAACGCGATCACGGCCGAAGTGGGCGAGACCGTTCGCCTCTACGTCGGAAATGGCGGACCGAATCTCGTATCCAGTTTTCATGTCATCGGCGAAATCTTTGACAAGGTTTACGTGGAAGGCGGAACCAAGACGATCAACGAAAACGTGCAAACGACGCTGGTGCCCGCTGGTGGATCGGCGATGGTCGACTTCAAGCTCGAGACGACGGGAACCTATATTCTGGTCGACCACTCGATCTTCCGCGCCTTCAACAAGGGAGCTATCGGCATGCTGAAGGTCGGCGGAGAAGAGAACAAGGACATCTACTCCGGGAAGGAAGAAGAGGGCATCTACTTGCCCGAAGGCAGCAGTATCCAGAGTATCCCTGGCGCTGAGGCAGCTGCTCCTTTAGGCACCTTGAGTTTCGCCGAGAAGATGGAATCGGGAGAGCGGATCTACGCTTCCAACTGCGCGGCCTGTCACCAACCCGGCGGTGCTGGTATTACCGGAGCGTTTCCTCCTCTAGCTGACTCCTCCTATTTCAAGAACGACCCAAAGAAGGTGATCGATGTAGTGGTAAACGGTCTACAAGGTCCCATCGAGGTTAACGGAAAGAGCTACAATGGAGTGATGCCTGCGGTCAATTTGAACGACCAGCAAGTTGCTAGCGTGGTGACCTATGTGTTGAACAGCTTCGGCAACAAGCTAGGCGAGGTCACGGCGACAGATGTCATGGAAGTCAAGAGCGCTCACTAACAAGCCTACGAATTTATATCACGGATAAACAAGTCATAAGGCGGCCCTTGCGAGAGGGCCGCCTTTATCGTGCGAAAATCAGTGCGGTGGATTGGTGGTTGCGGGAGTGCCCTTGTCGCTTGATTGCTGAAAAGAGATTTAGGTTGTGTATTCGCGTGACAAGTACGCTCCCACGAATTGGATGATTAGGGCGCTGGTGGCGCGTGGTGCGCGAGCGGTCGAATCTCTGGCGAGATCCGCTACGCTGCCGAGCGAAGCGAAGTATGCGCTTTCTCGACGCTTAAAGCTCTCTTAGGTACGCGGACAATCCCTCGCGATCCTCGATGAGGATGTCGCGGGTGTTGACGGTTATGAGGCCCTCCTTGCGGAAGCGTGCAAAGGCGCGGGAAAGCGTTTCGCTGGTCACGCCGAGACGGCTGGCGAGGACTTTCTTGGAAAAGGGGAGGTTGACGATGTCGCTTTCGCTTTCGAGCTGGCGCAGCAGCCAGTTGGCGAGGCGGCACTCGATTTGCTTAAACTTGAGGTCCTCGATCATCTGCACGAGATGCTTCAAGTGTAAGCTCATGGAGGCGAGCATACTCATGGCCAGGTCTGGACGTTCCGCTATGAAGGAACGAAAGGACCTTTTGGATACGAGTATAACCTGGGTCGGCTCGAGAGCGGAAGCGGTCGCTGGATAGGTTTCCAAGGTCGAGAGGGTCGCTTCCGCGAAGCAGTCGTGGGGCCGGAAAAGGCTGATGACCTGCTCCTTCCCTTCGATGCTGATGCGGCTGAGGGATATCGAGCCGGTGTGGACGATGTAGAAGCCTTGCGCGACTTCGCCCTCGTGGAACAGGATCCCGTTCTTGGGCAGCTTCACGATGCGGCAGAGCTGCGCGAGTTTGCTGAGCGAAGGGGAGTCGAGCCGTTTGAAGAGTTCGGTTTGGCGCAGGCTGTGCGATATGGCGGTCAGGGCGGCCTGATTGCTGGGTTTTTCCTCGATGGCTGTGGAATGCGAGGTGATTGTTGGGGCGGGCATTGGGTTAGGAGTCGAGTTTTGCGAGTTTTTCGAGGGTGGGCTTATTGTCAGCACCGAGTCCGTTTTGCTGGTGCACGATTTCCCCCTTGGCATTCAGCAGGGTGATAATGTTGGAGTGCGTGTAGTCGCCGGTCGGCGTCTTCGCGTAGCGGACGCCGAGCAGATTCGCGAGCTCCAGAACGTCGCCAGGAGCGCCGTTCAGGAGCGTCCAGCGGGAGGTGTCGAGTTCCTGTTCAGACGCGTAGGCTGCGAGGCGCTCTGGAGTGTCGCGTGCTGGATCAATGGATACGATAAGAATCTTTGCCTCGGAGTCAGCGGGGAGCGAATATTCGATCGCTTTAAGGTCGGCAATGAGCCTCGGGCAGGCGTATTGGCAATTCGTATACGCGAGGGCGACGAATTGAGGGTGTCCGGCAAGGTCGGCTAGGACGATTTTATTACCGCTCTGGGTCTGCCATTCGGAGGTGACTTGGTAGAGGGAAAGTTCGGAAGGGGCGATCTTGGCGAGTGCTGCTTCCCATTTCTCTTGGGCGATGCGGCAGCATGAATGGTCGGCTTGCAGCTCGGGCGGTGCTTTGGGATGCATTGGGCAGCTCGCATTGAGCGCGAGGGGTGCAGCAAGGACGACGAGGAGGGTGGCGGGAGCGATGATTTTCATTTCGAGGCGGGGGTAAGAGGTTCGGGCAAGTCGCGGGCGCAACGGAAGCCAAGATTGTTGACGGAGTATTTCGCTTGGAGGCTGCTGCGGAACCCGTAGCGCATGAAAGCGGCGTAGTCCTTGAAGTCGGATGCGCCGACCGAGGCGCTGCCGCAGAAGAATTTTCGCTCGAGTCCGGTGTCGCCGCGGGATTCGCCGGTGGTGAGCGAGGTATTGAAGTCCTCTACCCATTCCCAGACGAGTCCGTGAAGGTCATAGATTCCGTGGACGTTACGAAAGCTACCCGGAGCTTGGTCCGCGTATCCAAGATTTGGACGTCCGTACCATTCGAGGATGCGTTGGTGGTAGCTGGGATCTTCCCGACCATTGGCGGAGGATTCGCTCGCGAGGGCTGCGTACTCCCATTCGGCCTGAGTGGGCAAGCGTTTGCCCGCCCAACTCGCGTAGGCTCGCGCGGCGTACCAGGATATGTTTACGACAGGATAGTCGGCATAGGGTTCGAGGGCGGCGCCGAGTCGTGTGTCGCTCTCCCAATGGTTCAAGTAGGTCTCGTCGGCGAAAAGAGGTGAAACGCGCGAGCGTTGCCAGCGGGGATTCTCGGTAACGAACGCGAGAAACTGGCGGTTCGATACGGGGTGCTCGTCGAGCTCGAAGCTGGCGACGTTCTGTCGTTTCGGCTGGTCGGGCGAAGTGAAGAGGGGTTCGTATTGCCCCTTGGGGATGAGACGCATGGGCGTTGAGTCTACCGGCGGCGAGGCAAAGGTCGCTGCGATGGTTACCATGTATCCAAAGATTAGTACGAGAGCTTTCATTGGCTTAGTGGCTGCAGGGTGTGTCGTCGGGATCGGGAGTCGCAGATTTGGGGGCGACCAGGAAGATCCATGAGAGGGCGACGGACAACCAGAGAGCCGCCGCTGCGTATTGCTCACCCGTTCGCCAAGCGGGACTGATGTCCATGAGCAAACGGCTGGCTGCTCCGCCGAGGAGTATAGCGATACCGATCAGAAGCGGTTTCGCGCTGCGGCGAGCATGCTTGAAGCTGCCGCTGTGTCCGAAGATGACGCGGCAAGATACGAGTAGGATTGAACCGGTAAGGCCCACGATGAAGAAGATATGCAAGGCGGCAACCCGGAGGTGCGGGTAAAGGGCGATGACAAGTAAGCTGGCGACGAGCGAGGCGCAGCAAAGGACTAGGTGGAGGCGTTGGCTGGTTGGGGACTTTGAACGCTTGAGCAAGGGCGTTTCAAAGGCGACGTACAGTCCGCAAGCGAGGGCGCGAATGGCGTAGGCTGCGCTGGCGTGGCCCTTGAGCTCTAGGGGGATGGTAGCGAGGAAAAGGAGTATGGTGGCTGCGGCCCAGGCGGAGCGTTTCAACCAGGGAATGCTGGGCAGCGGGTTTTCCGGGAAGTTCTGGGGATTGGGCGATCCAATGAGTTTTGGGAAAAAGAAAGCCCCAATACCAATGATGGGCAAGGCGGGAAAGGCTTGGAACAAGAGGACTCGAGAAAGGGTATAGCTCGTCGCTCCACCGTTTCCGTGGGAGAGTTGAAGAAGGCAGGTGGCTCCAACGAAGGCGCTGAGCAAGCCGGCGAGGCCGAGGAGGAATCCGGGAGGCGGGAGGTCTTGGCGCTTTGCGAAACCGTAGCCCGCGAAGGCGAAGAGCGACCCGAGTTGCAGAAGAAACGCCGTGTCGGCAATGACGTTGTTTAGGAGAGAGGCAAGTGCGGTCGCTAGGCTTAATCCAAGCTGAAGATGGACGAGGAGCTTGGTAGGGCTGGGGCACGACAGAAGGCGAGGGCCGGCGGTAAGGAGGAAACCGAGCACGAAGCTTCCCAGAAATCCGTAGCTCATCAGCCGAATGTGGGCGTCGAGCGGATAAAAGCGGATAAGGCCAATTTGGTAGAGCGGCCACAAGGCGACGCCTGCGATTCCCTGCGCCATCCCGAGGGGAAAGAAGATGCGGAATGGCTCCGCGACGGCCAATTCGCAGAAGCGAGGTTTTGTTAGGTTCGCTGGGCACTGGCTGTTTTCCATGAGGTTTGTCTCCTTGAAACCTTAAAATGGACAAAAACATCCAAATTAAAAGAAAAAAAGAGTTATTGGTAGTTAATTAGTCGTTTGAAGCCAGGAACCTCGGGAAGGGCGAATCAAGGCAGTCACGTTAAATTGTCTAATTTTAGTTCGAGGACGTTGCTTCAGAGTCAGATGGAAGCGGATTACTCCTAGGGCCTATCGCTCCGCAATCCGAAGTGCAGTGCACATCAAATTTTTCACAAACCAGCGCAGCGATAGGGGGCGAGGCTTTGGTCTCTTAAGCCCCATAGATTGAGGGTGCAAGTTTCGCTAGGCTTCCCGAGAAGAGTCTTCGATGCTCGACTCATGCTCTTGTACATTTCGGGCAACGTCGATTAAACTGTAGGTACCGTTGAAGGATTGTGCGTGCGTAATTTGGATGGAATTTTAAATCTTTTGATTCACACATTTACACACATTTACAGTGTAAGTCGTTGATATAGGTCTAAAAATAAGGTTTCTGGTTCCTTCTGTCGGGGTTCGAGTCCCTGCGAGGCTGCCACTTCAAGATAGGTGGCGACTGTCGGAAAACGGTTTGATCGCATCAATTCAATCCTTGCCGGACTGCCGGTGTTGAGAGTGAGCTTTTCTGTCCTTTCGCGGTGTACCGCCCTAGTTCGCAATCTCTGATTCTTGCAAAGTAAGCGGGCTTGAACATGTGCTTGGGAATGAGCACCCCCGAAAAAATGGAAACCTCAACGGCGGATTTGGATTGCGTACGCATTGTGGCGAGCTTCGAGGAGCTTCTGAACGCGGAGTTTGCGGGCCGCGTAAATGCGATTTGCTGGCAGCGGAGCCTGTCGGGGGATTTCGATCAAATCGTGAGCGCGATTGGTCCTCTGGATGAAATCACCGCTCTCGAGGAGGACGATTTGATGTCCTTGGAATTGAAGCCTGACGGTGAGGTGGCCCGTCAACGACTGATCGACGACTTGCGAATGATGCGCGGCGCGGGCCTGCAGCCGAGTTTGGATTGTATTCCTGCCTATTCGCGGAGCAACGCTGGCGAGTTGGTGCCGGTAGACGTGTATGATTTCCATGCGGATAGCGCCACGGTAGCAACGGACACTTTTTTGTGCAACTACACGGTTGCTTGCTCGGAGGGAATTCGCAATGCGGAGGCCGTTCGCTACGTGGATGACCCGGGCATTCGGAGTAAGCTGCTGCAGGAATATGGAGGTCCGGATGACGAGGGGTTCGCAGCCTTCTTAAGAGAGCGTTTCTACGACCTGCACTATGCGGCGCGAGAGGGAGGGAAACCGTATTCGTTCGGCTTTGGCAATCTGTGGCGGATCGCGACACAGTGCCCGGATAGTCCTGTGCCTCCGTGTATTCACCGTGCCCCTACGACTCGCGAAGGCGACGCTCCTCGGCTTCTATTGATAAGCTAGATTTCAAAATGAGGGGCTGAGTAGGGGCAGCGGCTGGAAAGGCGCGCCTGGGTTCGCCGAATTGGGTGAAGATGCGGCTTTACGGGGCGGCGCTTTCTTACAGGTTGGTGATGTGAAGTACCTTTCCCCGTTTTTATTTACAGTTTCAGTCTTGGTCTCTTCGACTGCGTTGAAGGCTGAGACCTTGTGGATCGCAGCCGAGGGCGGTGTTTACCGCAGCGAGCTTAACGAACAGTCAGGCGAATTGTCGGTTCCGGAGTTAGCCGCTGCTTTCGACTCGGGCAGCTTTTTGGCGATTCATCCCCATCTGGATGTACTTTACGCAAGCTACCGGGACGATTCGGGGGCGGGCTACGCCTCCTTGGTGCCGAGTGGCGATGCGGGGAGGTTGCAGCTCCAGAGCGTGCAACGGGTTTCATCGGGCAATGCCCATTTGTCGGTCAGCGAGAACGGTCGCTTGTTGGCGGGCGCTCACTATGGGGAAGGGGTGAACTATGTGTTGGAGTTGGAGGCGGATGGTGCGATTTCGGACCGCTGGACTCGTTTGGTTCAATCCGGCAGCGGTCCGGAGCGTCCGCAAACTCAGGCTCGGCCGCACTGGGTTACCTTTGCGAAGAAAGACAGCCTGCTGCATTCGGTGGACTTGGGCACGGACGAGATTTGGACGTACGGGGTGGGAAAGACCGCAAATTCGGTCCAGCTTTTGCACAAGGTCAAATTTCCGGCGGGAACGGGGCCGCGTCACATGGCTTTGGTTCCCGGTTCCAACACAGCCTACGTGAGCGGCGAACTAAACTTGGACGTTAATACCTTTTTCTATGACGAGCAGAGTGGGCGTTTCAGCCCCTTGCAGTACATTTCGACGGTGGAGGATCCCTTTCCAGACAAGCAGATCAGCTTGTCGGAAATTCAGGTCCACCCTAATGGGCGCTATGTTTACACTGCGGTGCGTGGCTTGGATCTAATCGTAACCTATTCGGTGGATCCCCAAACGGGCTTGTTGAGCCTGGTGGAGCGCAAGGATGCCCGGGTGCATTGGCCGCGGAACTTCACGGTCAGCGCCAGCGGAAAGTGGCTAATCGTGGCGGGGCAACGATCGCACGAACTGCGGGTCTTTGAAATCGATCCGGGCTCCGGTGAACTGAGTCCGACGGAATCGCGAATCGAGTTGCAGTCGCCGGTTTGCGTTCGGGCTTGGGATCGAATATAGTTTATATGGCGATACAGCTAGAAGACTTTGCCAAGCAAGTTTTGTTTGGCACGAGCATGGAGGAAAAGCTGAGCTTTCCGCGTGAGGAAATATTGGATACGAAACGGAGCGATCCCATAAAGACTCCGAAACAGCTCTCGCGGCCCAAGCACCTCGTGCTGCGCGAGGAGGGGGTCAAGGCGGGCCATCCAGCCCAATCGAAGTTGATTGACGAAAGGGAGCGCGGACGTCTGCTGCACTTTTTTGGCAACCATGAGTTGCTCGCGACTGAGTTGATGGCACTGGCAATCCTCAAGTTTCCGGAAGCCCCTGCCAGCTTTCGCCGGGGCTTGCTGGAAACGCTGAAAGACGAGCAGATGCATACGCAACTCTACATGCACCGCATGAAGCAGTGCGGGGTGGAGTTCGGCGAGCTGCCTCTGAGCGACTACTTTTGGCGCAGCGTTTCCTCGATGGAAGATCCGCTAGATTACGTGACTCGCCTTTCTCTCACCTTCGAGCAGGCGAATTTGGACTACTCACGCGAATACGGTAAGATCTTCGCATCGGTGGGTGATCGATCCACCGCGGGGATTTTGGACAAGATCTATCGGGATGAGATAGATCATGTTGGATTTGGATTGAAATGGTTCCGACGCTGGAAAGCGGAAGGCAAAACGGATTGGGAAGCCTTTCGGGAGCGCCTGGTCTTTCCGCTTTCTCCTGCGCGAGCGAAAGGGAATTTCTTTAACCGCGAGGGGCGGTCGGAGGCGGGGCTCGACGCATCCTTCATAAAGGACCTCGAGGTTTTCAGCCAGTCGCGCGGACGTACTCCCTACGTGTATTGGTTCAATCCAGACGCGGAGCGATTTGCTGCAAGGAATTCGAGTGAAGGAGTGGATGCAGGAACCTTTCCCGTGCAGAAGGACCTGGCTTTGTTGCCAGCTTTTGTTGCCAAGCGAGACGACATTTTGCTGCTACCTCGAATGCCTACTTCAGCTTTTTTGGGCGAACTCAAAGCGGCTGGCCTAGAACTGCCGGAGCTTAAAACTTACGAAAGCGAGGAAGAGGTTTCGGCTCCAAGTTTAGATCGGAAGCTCAGGGGACTGCGACCGTGGGCCTGGTCGCCCGATAGCGTGCTTTTTTTTGAGGAAAACTTTAGCAAACTCACGCGCTCTAAAAAACCGGATACGTTTTGGAACGAGGGAATACGCGCGCTGCATTCTAAAGCGTGGGCGGCAGCTTGGGCGAAGTCCTTGCTTGATCACATCCCGCATGAGGAGTGGCTCGCCCCAACATCGGCATTCGCGAAGCTTGCGGAAAACGCGCAGGGGCTGCAACGGATATGTGAGGGCTTTCGCAGTGCGGGCTGCAGCTCTCTGGCATTGAAGGCTCCTTTTGGCACGGCGGCTAATGGCATGCGTCGACTGGAGGCCGACGAATTGATTGACGAACGATTAACGCGTTGGTGCGAGCAAACCTTCGAGGAACAGGGGGGAGTTTTGGTAGAGCCTTGGTTGGACCGTGTATTCGACTTTTCGATTCAGTTAGAAATGGGCAAGGGAGGTTTGCGAGCTCTCGGTTACACGCGCTTGCTCAACAATGCTCGGGGGCAATTTCGAGGTATCGTTACGAACGGTTTTTGCCAAGGCCTCGATTCCGAGCTCGTGAAATTCCTGATGCAACGGGTGCAAGGGCGCCCGCGCCTATACCATTGGTACGAGAGTTTTGTTTTGCCGGAACTGGAGAAAGAGCTAGCGGCTGCTGGCTACGAGGGGCCGTTGGGCATCGATGCGTTCGTGTACCGTTCTTATGATGGCAGGTTGATGCTGAAGCCTGTAGTGGAAATAAACCTACGCTACACCATGGGGCGGATTGCCTTAGAGCTGGGGCAGCGAAATGCGGCAACCTCGGTTGGCTTTTTTGAAGTGGTGAGCAAGGCGCAGATAAAAAAGAGAACGGGACAAAGCTTGTCGGAATTTTGCGAACGGCAGACGGCGGCGTACCCGGTAAAGCTTTCTGAGGAGAAAAAACCGCGTATTGAAGAAGGAACGCTCGCTCTGAACGACCCGCAGCAGGCGCAGGGCTTTCTGGCGCTTTATCACGTGCGTCGCTCGTTCAAGGAACTCGCCTTATGAAGGAGGGACTGCAATCGCTGTGGGAAGGCCTGTTCCAAGCGGTTGAGCGTGAACCGCAGTGGATGATTTGGGCGGCCGTTGCAAGTGTGCTCACCTTTGTTGGCTCCTTGGTCGCGGTTCCGATCGTTGTCGTGAAGATGGATGCGGATTTTTTCGTGCGGGTCGGCACTGGGGCGAGGCGTTTGACACCTATACGAGCCGTAAGGCGGATCTGCAAAAATCTGCTGGGATGGATCCTGTTGCTGGCCGGAATCGCGATGCTGGTTCTGCCCGGGCAGGGATTGCTAACGATCGCTCTGGGAGTGGGGTTGGTCGACTTTCCGGGGAAGCGGCGGTTGCAGGCGAGAATTGTAAGGATTGAGAAGGTTTATCGTTCCATTAACTGGATACGGAAGAAAGCAGGGAAGCCACCCTTGAAAGTGCCCGAATAAGCATGATCTTCAAGCTTGGAGAAGAGGAGGCTATTTGGTGGGGGCAGGGCTGCGCGTTTCCTAGCGGGTTCGCAGCCTACTTGTCGCTCTTGCCGTCGAGGTATTTCCAAGCGCCTTTGTGGCGCTTGAATCGAGAGAGCTCGTGCAGCTCGTAGGGGCGGCCGTTGGCGAAGTACTCGGCGATGAATTCCACTTTTCCCGTTTTGTCCTCCTTGCCGCCGCGGCTGGTATTGAGGATGGTGAGGGAACTCCAGTTTACGTCGTTGATGCCGTCTTGCAGTTCGTTTTGGAGCTGTGGGTCGCGCGTATCGGGGTGAGTGGTTTCGACGAGGTAGGCGACGCGGCGATAGTAGTAGGCGCTGTAGCGGGAGCGCATGAGCTGCTCCGCGGTTTCGGGCTTGGCTTGGCCGTGGTGGAAGGGGCGGCAGCAGCTGCCGTAGGGATGTCCGCTGCCGCAGGGGCAAGGGGAGTTTTCGCGACGTTCCCTGAATTCGTACCGATTCTCACTCATCACTTGGGAAATGAGGGCAAGCGGAGCGGAAGGGAAGCTCGAAGTGGGGAAGGAGACTGAGCTTCTGCCTCCCGCTTCGCTTGGATCATTCTGTTTCGAAGAGACGGTTGAAAGTGTGTCGGAAGCGCCCCTTGCGTAATTCGACTTTTGAGTAGCTGGAAGTCTCTCCAGGGATGAACTGCAAGGTGATGTCCCTTTGGGAGGAAACGAAAAACAGTCCGCCAGCTGGCAGGTACTCGATGGGGTCGTCGTCGCCCTCCTGCCAGAAGTAGCTGCCGTCCTTTTCGAAGAAGCGTTTGTTGCGATGTCCCTCGTCGCCGTAGCGTCCGAAAAAGGGAGCGAATTTTTCGGGGTCAAAGCTCGTGGCAGGCTCGAGAACGACGAAGGGGTCCTTGGCATATTCTCTGTTCTTCGCCTTTTGATCGCGTGTCCACTCGATGCCGCGTTCGGTCTTGTCGCTGCCGAGGATCTTTCCGCGCGGCATTTGCGATTCGATGTACTTGCTGGCGAGCAGTTCGATGTCGCCCTCGTTGAAGGAGGCCTCGTTGGCGGAAAGAACTGACCAGTACAGCACTCCTTTGCGCAATCCCTCTACTGCGTCCTTGATGAGCGGCTTGAAGGTGGCGATGGCCGCGCGGGCCAAAGCCCGCTTAACGGGTCCGAGGTCTCCAGCGTCGAAGGCAAGTGGCAGCACCTCCTTGAGGACTTTGTTCAAGGTGTTCTTGGGGGGAAGGTAGAAGATCCAGCGAAACTCGTGGAAGTTCTGTTGCTTGAGTTCGTCGGCGGTCAGCTCGGAGAGACGCAAGTCGAAACGCTCGGGGTCGAAATCAAGTTCCCAAGCGAGCAAGTAAAGTTGGGCCGCCATGTGGGGCAATGGGATAGGGAAGGCGTCAATCAGCTTGTTGATATCGATGGGCATTTCCTCCTCGCCCTCGTCGTCACCCATGTCGAAGTCGATTTTCTCCCGCCATTTGGATACGGATTCCTCCAGCTCGTTTGCGATTTGACGTAGCTCGACGGGGGCTCCGTCCCGCTTGGCTTTGGCCATAAAGCTCTCCAGAAGGGTGATGGGGTGTGGTTCGCCGGATTTGCCGATGATCACGAGCCCGGGACCGGGCGACTTTTCTAGGGTGTCGTAGGCTACCTCCACGACTTTGTGGGCGAACTGGGTGGCGTAGCGGCGATCTCCGCCGGATCGGGCAAAGACAGTTATGGGGATTTCGTCGCCCACCACTTGGAAGGGCTCGAGCTCGTAGAAGTCCTCGAATACGAGATCGCTATTTTTCGGTTTGGCGGAGAGCACGCTGGAAAAGGCGAGCGCCAAAGCGGTAGAGAAGGAGCAAAGCAAGTGGATTGTTCGGTACATGGCTGGATGCTGTCTCGCGTGCTACACTGTTATGGGTATGGAGGTTGCGCGAAAAACGTCGAATTACGCGGCTCTTCTGTGCGAGTCGATTCGAGAAGCGACATGGGAAAAACGGTTCGACTTGCGGGTGCGCTTGCCGCTCTTTGAATTGATCTCAATCACCCCTATGAAAACAGTAAAGCTCGGGAACAGTTCACTCCATTCAACCCCGCTCGTGTACGGATGCATGCGAATTTCCGGCGACAACTCTTCGGATGCGCGCAAACGGGGAAAGGAGGCGATCTTGGCGGCCTACGAAGCGGGCTACAACCACTTCGACCATGCGGACATCTACGGCGGCGGCCTTTGCGAGGAACTCTTCGCGGAGGCGATGAAGGATCTCGCCATTACCCGCGAGAGTATCCTGCTCACCAGTAAGTGCGGCATTCGCTTCAAGGACACGCCCAGCCCGGGGCTGCCCGCTCGCTACGATTTCACCAAGTCCTACATCCTCGAGTGCGTTGAGGGATCCCTGAAACGACTGAACACCGACTACCTGGACCTGTTTCTCTTGCATCGACCCGACTACCTTTTCGATCCCGACGAAACGGCTGACGCCCTGCAGGAGCTGGTTTCATCTGGCAAGGTTCGCCACTGCGGAGTGAGCAATTTCAAGCCTTCGCAGTTGAGCCTCTTGCAATCTCGTTGCGAGCTGCCGTTGATCGTGAACCAGGTGGAGATCAATATCCATAATGTGGATGCGCTGATGGACGGAACCTTGGACCAATGCCAGGAGCGCGGAATCACGCCGCAGGCTTGGTGCCCCATTGGCGGAGTTGCTTATCCTGCATGGGGAAACACTTTCACGCCGGAGGACGAGGCGCGCATCGAGGCGGAGTTCGATCGACAAGCTGAGAAGTACGGAGTCGAAAACTGGATTGTCATGCTGGCTTGGATACTGCGGCACCCTTCAGGAATCGTTCCCATCGTTGGATCGACCACGCCGGAAAGGATTAGAGCGGCGAGACAGTCCTTGGAAATAAATTACGAGCGAGAGGATTGGTACCAGCTGCTCGAGGCGCGCAACGGCGAACCGGTACCTTGAGCGGGGGAGTCGGGCCTTGTTCTGGGGGGCGCCTCTCGCCAACGTAACCGGATACTAGGGCTGCTGTCGGTCTTGCGGCTTGGGAAGGCGGCAAGCGCTGCGCCTTGCGAGGTGGATTACTCGTAGTGGACCGTGGCCGCGCCTTTTCGATTGCCAAGGCGGCTTCGCCTAAGCAGTTCCTTGCCGTGGACTTTTATTTTGAATCGTACGCTGAACTCGGCTTGCAGAGAATGATGGTGGCTGACCAGCCGCGAACCGATGCCTTCGCCGCCGCCATAAAGGAGGCGATCAAGGGGGGCGAAACCGTGATAGACGTCGGCACGGGCTCCGGCTTGCTGGCCATGCTGGCGGCAAACGCGGGGGCCAAGAAAGTCTACGCTCTCGACCAGTCGGCAGTGGCGGCGGCGGCTAAAGAAACGGTCGAACGCAACGGCATGTCCGGCACCATCGATGTCGTGAACGCGAACGCGTCGAATTTCGATGTGGTGGAACCGGTCGATCTCATCGTCAGCGAATGGCTGGGACACTTCGGGTTCGCCGAAACCATGCTCGACGACGTGATCGCCTGTCGCGATTCGAACCTAAAGGAAGGCGGGCGCATGCTGCCCTCCGGAGTTGAGTTGATGATGGCGCCTGTCGATTCGCCAATCCTCTATGAGGTGGACGGTCCTGGGTTTTGGAAGCACAAGGTGCATGGCATCGATTTCAGCCATCTGGAACGGCGCGAACTAGATCAGGCCCTCGCCATCAAGACTCAGATTCCCGCGGCTGACGTGATCGCGGAGCCGCGAGGGCTGGTGAAGCTCGATTTGGCCAAGGCGTCCAAGGAAGACGTATGGCAGCACGGTAGGCTCAGGTTTACGATCGACCGGGACGGAAGCCTCAACGGATTCGCTGGTTGGTTCGTAGCGGAGCTCACTCCAACGGTTGTCTTGGACACGGGGCCCTTTTTCGAGACCACGCATTGGATGCAGACCTATTTTGCGATCGATCCTATTCCGGTGAAGGCTGGGCAAGAGATCGAGCTCTGCTACGACTTGACGCGCCACCCGGTGGAGCCTCGTAGCCTGATGATGAATTTAACGGTTGGCGAAGCGAGCTACGGCTTTACGGTTGGCTGACATAGTGAACCATGACTGACTCGGACCTTTGGAAACGACTGAGCGAATTCGCGTTTGACGCTCCCGGCGCCAAAGAGCCGTTTTCCGAGCGTTTGCGGCAGAAGCAAGGTTGGAGTCCCGCCCGTTGCCGGGCCGCTATCGAGGAATACCGAAAGTTTCTTTACCTTGCTGGCGTCAGCGGCGAAAGCGTGGTGCCGTCCAAAGCCGTCGATGCGGTTTGGCACTTCCACTTGACCTACACGCGCTCCTACTGGGAGGAGCTGTGCGGCAGGGTGCTTGAAAAGCCGTTACATCACAATCCGGGCTCCGGCCAGCAGGGGGAGCGCGAGACTTTTAGGGCTCGCTACCTGCAGACGCTTTTCGCTTACGAGGCCGAGTTTTCCGAAGCGGCTCCGATTCGATTTTGGCCAGTGCCGCGAAAGCGAAGCGGAGAGGGGGGAGCTGGAAAGGAGCTGAGATTTCGTTTTCCGAAGCGCGTCGGCCTCCTTGCTGGACTGATGACGATGCTGGCGCTGATCGTCTTCTCGGTCGCTCGTCCGGTTTCAGGGAACGGTGTGGCTCTAGCTGACGTCGCTGGGGTCGTGATCGTCGGTATCGTGGTGGTGGGCTTTCTCTTTTTTATCGTCAAATCCAAGGGAGGCGGAGGAAAAGGAGGCTGGGGTGGTTGCGGCTCCGATTGCGGGGGCGATTGTGGAGGCGGCTGCGGAGGGGATTGACAAGGTCGCCATCTCTCCTGCGTCATTAGGTCCGCTTCATTCGCGCGAATAGCAGCCGTTCCAAGTGGATAAGATTCGCTAAACGGAGTAGCTTGTAGTCGGAGCCGCAAGTGGCAAAGCCAAGGCGGTTTCAAATTCCAGTCGGCGACTGCGAACCCGTACGCGGGCGATAAACGGCGCTAGCTGTTTTCAAGAAAGGCAGGGCAAGGCGGTTTTTTTCGATCTCGACTCCCTGCGTAACCCTCAACCTTCGAAGCTATGCTAAAGGAAAGAGTAGTTGAGACCTTCTGCAACGCGGTGGATCGCGAAGTGAAATTGGAACTTGCTTGCAACGAAAACGAAACGACGGGTTTCGAGTCGCCGAGCATGATCAAGTCCTGCGATTCCTGCACTCAATGCGGCGTCGCCACCGAAAGCGGCTACCACTGGGAACGCTGCGTTTTCTACGGTAAGACCTTTTAGGATATTCGCAGGCGTCGCGCCTCGTCGAATTTCCGCAGGAAGATCGCGGGCTGGACAATGAGTTCCCAGCCCAGCTAGATCCTTTGTCAGTTTCATGAACGAAGGATTTAAGAAAACGTTGTGCCGCGCTTTGGAGGCCGAGGACATCGAGGAGAGGGAGACCTTGCAAAGCCTCTGGAGCGGCTACGGAAAAATCGCTCGTTACGCGGTGAGCGGAGCGGATGTCGAAAGCGTAGTGGTAAAGCTGGTACGGATACCAAGCGAAGTCGATCATCCGCGGGGCTGGCATTCGAACTTCTCCCAGGAGAGAAAGATTCGTTCCTACGAAGTGGAGGCTGCCTGGTATCGTGGCCTAGCGAGCAAGTGCGATACTCATTGCCGCATCCCTGCTTGTTTTGCGACGGCGGCGGAGGGGAGCGAAGTTATGATCGCTCTGGAAGACCTTGACGCGAGCGGATTTACCGGGCGGAAGGATCGTGCCTCCGTGCAGGAGATGAAACAGTGCCTGGCTTGGCTGGCCAGTTTTCATGCTCGGCACATGGGGCAAACTGCAGGTGGGCTTTGGCCTAAGGGGACTTACTGGCATTTGGATACGCGCCCTGACGAGCTGGAAGCGCTGAGCGACCTTCCTCTCAAGCGAGCGGCCAAGGAGATAGACCGGATTCTCGATGGCTGTCAGTTTAAGACCTTGTTGCATGGAGACGCCAAACTCGCAAATTTCTGCTTCGATGAGGCGCGACAAGGGGTGGCTGCGGTAGACTTCCAGTATGTGGGAGGCGGCTGCGGCATGAAGGACGTGGCCTATTTTGTCGGTAGTTGCTTGAGCGATACCGAGTGCGAACGATTCGAGTCGGAGTTGCTCGACGCTTATTTTGGCTTTCTGGTCGAAGCGCTTGAACGCTATGGAAGCAAGGTTAGCGGGGAGCGGATCGAGAGCGAGTGGCGTCCGCTTTATCCAGTGGCGTGGACCGATTTTCATCGTTTCCTCAAAGGCTGGAGTCCGGGACACTGGAAAGTTCACAGCTATAGCGAGAGGCTTTCTCGTGAAGTTCTTAGCAACCTCCCCCGATGATCGAATCGAAAGCTGAACTCAAGCGGTTGGCCGAAGTCGCGGTCTATGCCGCTCGCGAAGCGGGCAAGATCGTGCAGTCGCGCTCGGACACTTGCTTCGAGGTAGAGCGCAAAGTGGCGGGCGATTCGTTGGCATCCCAAGTGGTGACGGAAGTCGACCGCATGGCGGAGGAACGAATTCTGCAATGCCTCGAGAAGGGCTGCACCGATTTTGACTTGGGGGTTTTAACGGAGGAGCGAGAAGACGACGGGAGTCGATTCGAGAAGTCTGCTTTCTGGTGCATTGATCCTCTCGATGGAACTTTGCCCTTCGTGGAGGGACGTGCGGGCTACGCTGTTTCGATCGCCCTCGTGAGTCGCGAGGGAACTCCTTTAATCGGCGTAGTCTACGATCCGAGAAGTGAGGTCATGTACGAGGCGGTTCTCGGTTGCGGCGCTCTCAGGGATGGCGAGGAAATGCGGATCGAATCCGAGACGGCCCAGCTGTCTGTCTTCTCGGATCGCAGTAGTCGAGAGGACTCAAAACATAAGGCGGTAATCGATTCGCTTGCTCAGGAATTTGGTGGATCAGGAGTGTCGCAAATTTATGGATACGGCGCCGCATTGAACGCCTGTTCGGTTTCTGGGAGTCCCTGCTCTTGTTACTTTAAGCTGCCCAAGGAGAAGCGAGGAGGGGGAAGCGTTTGGGATTTCGCGGCGACTGCCTGCATCGTGACGGAAGCTGGCGGCATCGTTTCGGATCTCGCGGGAGAGCCGCTATTACTTAATCCTAGAGGGGCCCTCTTCATGAATAGGCGCGGTGTTTTGTATGCAAGTTCGAGAGAGCTCGCTCAGCGCATTCGTAGCGCGCATGGGCAAAAAACGTGATATAGGATATTTACCCCAGGGAGGAGCGTTCTTTTGTTTTCGAATGTATTGACTCGCTCGCCTCCTGCGAGGCATTACTTGGCGGTGCCCCAATCTTTCACTATCTTAGTTGGTTCTGAAACCGCAGCGACTAACGCTGCCTCTCCACAAGTATTGCTCGTGGATGATACTGAGTCGAACACCCTAGTTGCTAAGGCTATTCTCAAGCGGTGTGGTTCGGTGGTGCCTGACACGGCTGAAAACGGTTTGGAGGCTCTGGAGAAGCTGAGGAAGCGTCGCTACCATTTGATCTTCATGGATTGCATGATGCCGGAGATGGATGGCTACGAGGCAACACGAGCGATTCGCGACGGCGAGGCAGGCACGGAACACATGGATGTGCCGATCGTTGCCCTAACGGCGAACGCGATGCAGGGCGATCGCGAGATTTGTCTCGCCTCTGGCATGAGCGACTATCTTACGAAGCCAATTGACCCAAGGCTGTTGGTCGAGTCGCTAAACGCCTGGCTCGGCCGCAAGCACGGAGGCTAGCTAGCAGATCAATTTTTGTGCTCCTATCAGGCTGATGGGGCGGAGCCTGTTTCTACGGCACGCGCTTCGATCTGTTGGTCCCTGAACGGAAAAAGGCGCGAAGCGCAAGTCGCTCCGCGCCCGGGAAATGGGTTCGCTGCGATGGCCCTAGCGGCTGGCGCGCTTACGCAGGGTTGCGTTGAGGATGCGCTTGCGGAGGCGGAGGTGGTTGGGAGTGGCTTCCACGAACTCGTCGTTGGCGATGTACTCGATGGAACGCTCGAGGGAGAAGGAGATCGGCGGGCTGAGCTGGATGCCCTTTCCGTCGCCCGAGGAGCGGAAGTTGGTGAGTTGCTTGGCGGTGGTCGGGTTGACCGGGATTTCGCCTTGGCGCGGGTTTTCGCCCACGATCATGCCTTCGTAGACTTCCACGCCGGCGCCGACGAAGAGCTTGCCGCGGTCTTCGAGGGCGGAGAGGGAGTAGGCGGTGGTCTTGCCATTGGCCATGGAGACGAGGGTGCCGCTCTTGCGGGTGACGATTTCGCCGACCATGGGACGGTACTCGAGGAAGAGGTGGGACATGATGCCGTGGCCGCTGGTGGCGTTCACGAGGTCGATCTCGAAGCCGATGATGCCGCGGGTGGGGATTTCCATCTCGAGGAAAACGATTCCGTTGCGGGTTTCCATGTTGGTCATGATGCCCTTGCGGTTGTTGAGGTTTTCCATGATGCCGCCCATGCATTCTTCTGGCAGTTCGATCCAGAGGGTTTCGAACGGCTCGCAGGTCTTGCCGTCGATCTGCTGGGTGATGACGCTTGGGCGGGAGACGAGGACTTCGAATCCTTCGCGGCGCATGGTCTCGACGAGGACGGCGATCTGCATGGCTCCGCGGGCGGAGACGTTGAAGATGCCGGAGGTCTCGCCGTCTTCGACTTGGATGGAGACGTTGGTCTTCATCTCGCGCATGAGGCGCTCGCGGATTTGGCGGGAGGTGACGAGCTTGCCGTCGCGTCCGGCGAGGGGGCCGTCGTTGACCGCGAACTGCATCATGATGGTTGGCGGGTCGATTTCGACGAAGGGGAGCGGCTCCTGGCTTTCGGTCTTGCAGAGAGTTTCGCCGATGTCGACTTCCTCGAAGCCGGCGACGCCGACGATGGTGCCAGCGTGGCCTTCTACGGATTCGGAGGAGCCCATGCCACTGTATTCGAAGACCTTGGTGACCTTGATGCGCTCGCGTTTGCCGTCTTCCTTGACGCGGAGGATGGTGTCGCCCTTGGCGACCTTGCCGCTAAGGACCTTGCCGATTGCGACGCGGCCGACGTAGTCGTCCCAGTCGATGTTGGAGATGAGCATCTTGAACTCGCCTTCGGTGTCGGCTTCCGGAGCGGGGATGTGCTCGAGGATGGTTTCGAAGAGCGGGGTCATGTCGACGCGCTCGTCTTCGATGTTGCGGACGGCGAATCCGTTCTTGGCGGAGCCGTAGATGAAGGGGGCGTTGAATTGGTCTTCGTCGGCGTCGAGGGCGAGGAAGAGCTCGAGGACGAGGTCGTGCACGCGCTCGGGGTCGGCGTGTTCGCGGTCCAGCTTGTTGATGACGACGATGGGCTTGAGGCCGTGGGAGAGGGCCTTGCGCAGCACGAAGCGAGTCTGGGCCTGGGGGCCGTCCTTGGCGTCTACGAGCAGGAGAACGCCGTCGACCATCTTCATGACCCGTTCCACCTCGCCACCGAAATCGGCGTGGCCGGGGGTGTCGACGATGTTGATGGTCTTACCCCTCCAGTGTACGGAGGTGTTCTTGGCCTTGATGGTAATGCCCTTTTCGCGCTCGAGGTCCATGGAGTCCATGGCGCGTTCTGCGACGGCCTGGTTTTCGCGGTAGACTCCGCCCTCCTGCATGAGCCGGTCGACGAGAGTGGTTTTCCCGTGGTCGACGTGGGCGATGATGGCGATATTGCGAATGTCTTCGTTGCGTTTCATGGTGCTCCTCGGTGCAAAAAGTGGGGACTTGTGACGAGGGAACCGTCCTTTGGCAAGGCTGGATGTATTTTGTCACGCTATAATAATGTAAGGAATCGGATCCGCACCCTGCCCAACCACGGGGAAGAGGGGATTCCCTTTTCGCTTCCTCGCAGGGCAATTTCGCTTGTGCGTCGGCGCGAATCAGTGTCTTTTCGAGACTCGATGGCACCCGTTACCCGTCCTGAAGAGAGCCCCGAGGTCGTCGATTCGAAGGTTCGCATCCAGAGGTCCGAAAGGTCGAGCCGATGGTTCGCTCTTGTCGTCTGGCTGATGCTCGCTAGCGGAGCCGGCGGCTGCTACTGGTACTATTCGAAGGTCTATGTACCGGGAAAAAGGGCCCAGGCTCACCTAGAGGAGACGCAAGATCAGGCGCGCCAGTTGCGGTCCGCCATCGGAAAACTTGGCGAATGGTCAACGCAAGAAAGCTTCGACAGCGTTCGGGGGGAGTTGTTGAAGTTCGACGCGAGGAACGATGCGGAGCCGGTGGTGCGCCGGCAGCTGTGGGACCAGTTTAGCGAAACCTACGAGCCGAGAGCCCGACGGATGCGCGAATTCGAGGCGTTTTTGGCAGAGCTGAATTCCTTTTCTCTAGACACGGACGAAGCGGGCTTGATTGCGATGCAAGAGCGAATGCGACTGGCCTCGGGGCGCTTCGAGAAGCCGCTCATGCAGCAACTCGAAGCAGCGTGGGAGCCGAGGCGCGATGCGATTGCGGAGAAGCTCGGATTGTACGGCGAGGGCGGTACGGGAGCGATTGAGGTGCGTTCCATTCCTTCGGGGGCCCGATTGCTCCTCAATGGCCGGGAGGTGGGCGTGACCCCCTTGCAAGTTGCCGGCATCAGGGCAGGAAACCTTAAGCTTGGCCTAAGACACCCCAAGTACCACGACTACGACTATCCGATTCAAGTTAAGGAGTACGGTATCCTATTGTTGAACGACCTCGAGATGAAACCGCGTCAAGGCGGGGTTGAAATCACGGTAGTGGGGGCTACGACGACCGATCGCATAGAGGTGGAATTGATTTGCACGCCGGACAATGGGGAGACCTTCGATTACGTTAAGTCCTTCGAGGGCGTTTACGTGTCGGTACCCCAGCTGATTATAGGTTCCTACGACGTGTCTATCTACGTGAACGGCAGGCAGCGACAAGGAACGAAGCTCGAGGTCCTGGAGGGGAACGTCTCCAAGTGGACCGCTCGGCTGTGAATGTCCGCTGGAGACAGTCAAATAGGAGATTCTAGCCTCTACTGCGCAGAGTTGCAGCTTGCTGCAGTCCGCAATACAAAGCCGTTTCACTGCGCGCCGCGGTCTGGACCAAGGTCCAATCCTACAAAAACTCGAGTTATTGGACCGTTTTTCAAAGGAAAGCTTGTGCCGTAGTCGCAGCGCTCGGGGATCCGCGTCCCTTTCGATTGAGCTCCAAACCTCGCGGCCAAATTGAGTTCCTGAATTGGGTAAAATTATCTTAGGGAATAAAATAAAAGAAAAATATTATTGCAGAGAAAAAGATTGTTCGTTCTATTTCGAGGCATGGCAAGTGACCCCGAATCCGCACAGGAGGCTGTGCCCGCCTTCAATTTTTCGATCCTGCGGGACATTCGTAAGCGCGCTGACCTGACTTTAAGCGCCCTTTCGGAGCGTAGCGGCGTATCGGTTGCGGTGATCTCCAAACTGGAGCGCAACCAGACGCAGGCTGAGGTCGGAACGCTCCACAAGATAGGCAAGGTGTTTGGAATGAGGGCCACGGATTTGCTCTCCTTGGCGGAGGCGCCGATCTCGAACAAGAAGAGTTCGGTAAGCTACAAATCAGGCGCCTTCGATTTCGAGGCGATTCGTTACGGCAACGCAGATTGCATTTACGGTACGGCCAAGGCTGGGGCCCGCGTGTCCAAGCCAGAGATACATCACGACGACCATGAGATTTGCTGGGTGTTGAAAGGTTTGGTTCGCCTTGATTTACCGAAAGAGAGCCACGAGCTGGAAGCGGGCCAAAGCATACAGTTCGATGCGATCCAAGAGCACAGCTACGAGGCCTTGGAGGATTGCCAGGTGGTGATCGTGCACATTCGCAAGGACAAGCGTTATTAAGCATTTAGAACAAAGATATTATGAGCTTCGAAAAACTCTGTCTCCATACCATAACTACAAAGCCTTGGGACCTGCAGACCGCGGTTCAGAAGTATGCCGCAGCAGGAATAGGTGGCGTATCAATATGGCGTGATTCGGCTCAAGCTTACTCAGGTGGCTTGAAGGCTGCGGGTGATATGACTCGTTCTGAGGGGCTGGAAATCGTCTCCTACGTGCGAGGAGGATTCTTCACAGGTCTCGATGCTGCAAGCCGTCAGGTCGCTATCGACGAGAATAAGAAGCTGATCGACGAAGCGGCTGAACTGGGCGCCCCTTTAATCGTCTTGGTATGCGGCGCTACGCCTGGTCAATCGCTGTTCACCTCTCGCGAACAGATCGCGGACGGTCTTGCTGCGGTGATGCCCCATGCGGAAGCAGCCGGCGTGAAGCTTGGTATCGAGCCGCTGCATCCCATGTATGCAGACAGTCGCAGCGCGGTTTCCACGATGGCTCAGTCGAATGCGATCTGCGATATCGTACAGCACAAGAACTTAGGGATCACGGTAGACGTGTTCCACGTATGGTGGGACGACGCGCTGCAGGCTCAGATAAAACTAACCGGCGAAAAGGGACGTCTCTTCTCCTTCCACATTTGCGATTGGAAGAACAATCCCGAGGACATGCTCAATGACCGCGGCCTGATGGGCGAGGGGGTTATAGACATCCCTCAGATTCGCAGCTGGGTACGGGAAGCAGGCTTCGACGGATACGACGAAGTAGAGATCTTTTCCAATCGTTACTGGGCGATGGACCAGGACGAGTACCTTGAGAAAATCAAACAAGCTTTTTTAGACACAAAGTAACCCCCTCCTCGATTTATTTAGAGCAGGTACAAATCAGTTATAGATCATGAAAGTACATAAGATTGGCATCATCATGAACGGCGTCACGGGCCGCATGGGCAAGAATCAGCATCTCCTGCGTTCTATCGTGGAGATCATCAAGCAAGGAGGCGTACACGTCAGCCCAACTGAGTTTATCATGCCGGACCCGATTCTCGTGGGTCGCAACGAGGTGAAGCTCAAGGAGCTTTGCGAGCTTACAGGTATCGAGAAGTACACTACAGACCTCGATAGTGTAATGTCAGATCCCGCCTATCCTATATATTTTGACGCCCAGACTACGTTGCGTCGTGCGGACGCGGTTAAGGCAGCAGCCACCGCCGGCAAGCATGTGTACTGCGAGAAGCCCACTGCAATCGATACCGAAACAGCCCTAGACCTCTTCAAATTCTGTGAAGAAAAGGGCGTCAAGAACGGTGTCGTACAAGACAAGCTCTGGCTTCCCGGCCTCGTCAAGCTGCAGCGCGCGATCCAAAACGGCTACCTAGGTCGCATCGTTTCCGTGACTGGAGATTTTGGATACTGGGTGTTTGAGGGCGACACCGTGCCTGCCCAGCGACCATCTTGGAACTACCGCAAGGAAGATGGAGGTGGCATGATCATCGACATGCTCTGCCACTGGCGTTACGTGCTCGATAATATTTTTGGTCCCGTCAAGTCGGTGCAGTGCCGCGGCGCGACGCACATCAAGGAGCGCGTGGACGAGCAAGGTAAGACCTACAAGTGCACTGCAGACGATGCTGCCTATGCGATGTTTGAAATCGATGGCCCCGACGGAGAAATTATTGTCAACTTCAACTCATCGTGGGTGACGCGTGTTCGCCGCGACGACTTGCTTACCTTGCACGTAGACGGAGAAAAGGGATCTGCGGTCGCCGGTCTGCGCGATTGCTACATCCAGCACTATAGCAACACGCCGAAGCCCGTCTGGAATCCGGACATCGATCAGCCGATCAACTTCTACGACGACTGGTCCAAAGTACCCGACCAAGAAGTTTACGACAACGCCTTCAAGGTGCAGTGGGAAATGTTCCTCAAGCACGTGGTGCTCGACGAGCCGTTCCGCTGGACGCTTCTCGAAGGCGCCAAGGGCGTGCAGCTTGCGGAGCTCGGTATCAAGAGCTGGGAAGAGCGCAAGTGGGTCGATCTCGTAGACCTCGCCTAGCAATTTGCGATAATGAAGAGTCACGATAGGCGCGGGGAGCAGGTAGCGAGCCGCGCCTATCTAGCGTTAAGTTCAAGAATTTTTAGAATATGAAGAAGACAGCTTTAGTAACAGGTGGGTCTCGAGGGATTGGATACGGTATCGCTTTGGCTTTGGCCAAGGAAGGTTGGGATCTAGTCATCAATGGTATGCGGCCGGAGGAAGGGGTGAGCGAGCCGTTGGAATCTCTGCGGGCGGAAGGTGTTTCAGTTGCTTATGCGCGCGGGGATATCGGAAGTGTAGAGGGACGCGAAGCGATCCTGGAGGTTGCTCGCAAAGCGGCTGGGGGAGCACTAAACCTTCTAGTCAACAATGCTGGCGTCGCCCCGAAACAGCGTCTCGACATTTTGGAGACAACTGAGGAGAGTTACGATTTCGTGGTAGATACGAACCTCAAGGGAGCTTTCTTTCTAACGCAAGCGGTTGCCAACGATATGGTCGCGGCCAAGAAGGAAGACGAAACGTTTTCGGGAGCGATCGTTAACGTGTCCTCGATTTCGGCGACAGTTATTTCGGTAAACCGCGGCGAATACTGTATCGCCAAGGCGGGATTGAGCATGGTGACGTCGCTCTTCGCTGCTCGCCTGGGCGAGTTTGGAATCCCGGTCTACGAAGTGCGTCCAGGGGTGACTAAGACGGACATGACTTCCGGCGTTACGGAAAAGTACGACAAGCTGATTGAGGACGGTCTCTGCGTGACCAAGCGTTGGGGATTCCCAGACGATATTGGTAAAGCAGTCTCGAGCCTTGCCCGCGGGGACTTTCCGTATTCGACAGGTCAGGTCATCATGATCGACGGCGGACTCACCCTGCCGCGTTTGTAGTTTTTGTTTATTGGGTAGCTTGAAGGCTCGGTTGCCCTAGCTCTTAGCTAGGGTTGCCGGGCCTTTTTCGCTTGGCGCGTCCGCTGAGAGGAAACGAAAGCCTCGCGGCCTTCGCCGCTCGATGTGGGCACTGCGAAAGACCCGATGTTTGGTTAGCTTTCTTCGGACAGGTCGAGTTCGTCCAGCTCCTCGGCGGTCCAAGGTTCGCTGCGTTCGTTATGCTTCTCGAGATAGGAGCGCGCCTCGCCAGCGCCGAATGGGCTGGCGTTGTTCCCCCAGGAGCCTCGCAGGTAATTCAGGAGGTCATTGAGCTTTTCGCCAGTTAGCGCTGGATGCTGGGCGTGGGGTGGCATCGTTGAGTTCCACAACTCGCCGTTGACTTCGATTGGACCTGTCAGCCCTTGTCCCACCACCAACGCGAGCCTCTCCTTGGATCCGGTTACCCACTCGGATCCGACTAGAGTGGGAGCGAGAGATGGGGTACCTTCTCCGTTTTGGTTATGGCAGATCGCGCAGAGATTGGCGTAGGAAGCCTTGCCACGCTCCATGCCGGCGAGATCGGCATCGCTGTATTGGAATTCGACCACGGCGTCTGGATCAATCTTGTCCAACCACGTAAAGGCTTGGAAGAGCGGAGTGCCAGGAGCTGGTAACGGTGATGGAGCTTTCGCTAGTTTCAGTGGCCGGACGTTCTTGCCGCCGAGAGGAATTTCGAAGCCGTCGACAATCGCAGATCTTAGCGAACTGCTTGTCGATTCCGAGAGGGCGATTTCAATATAACGAGCAGCGGAATCTGAGTCCTTGGCTCGGAAAATTGCTTCAGATAGGGCGGATACGATTGGCGAAAGTTTTGCAGGATCCGAATGGGCGGTCGCGCTTTCCAGGAATTGGACTTCCTGTCTGTGCAAAGCGGATACGATCGCGTCGATAAAATAGGGATCCGCTAGGGTGCCGGCATCGAGGGAAGTGATGGCGTTTAGTCGATAAGATTCGACGTTGATGGCGGATAACAAGCTGACGGCCTGCAGCTTTACGCGTCTCGACGGGTGTCTGAGGGATTGTTCGTAAATGCTCCAGAGTGGGTGGTTGTTCTTTTTTGCCGCATTGAGAAGGGGGTTCGAAATGCGCAGGACGTTTGTCTGGATCCACCCGCTTCCTTTTTGGTAGGCGAAGGCAAGGGTATCCAGATCGATTGCTCCAAGCCCCTCCAGAGTCCAAAGCGCATGGATACGGCCTAACTCGCTGCCGATCGCAGTTGACTTAACGAGACTTTGCAGGAGCTCGGGCGCTTGGGATTGGCTGTCGACGATCAAGCGTTGAGCCGTGTCGCGGACCCAGCCGTTTTGATGAGCCAGGTAGGGGACAAGCTCGGTGGGAGGCAGGTTAGCCAGCTCAGGCCCCTCGCGGCTTTTGTCGTCGCTCTCGTGGACAATACGATAGATACGACCGAGGCCAACGGGTTGATCTAGGCCTCGTTCGATGATTTGTTTTCGCAGGAATGTCGTGAGGTAAGTCTTGTGCTGCAAGATGCCACGATACATGTCGACTACATAAACGAAGCCATCAGGGCCAACCGCGGTCGCTACGGGGCGGAAGCGTTCGTCGGTCGAGGAAAGGAACTCGATGTCGCCCCATTTGGGATGTGAATGCAGCGCTTTTTCCGCCTTAACTTCTAGCCCGTCGACGTGTAGTTCGAAACGGGATACGACGTTACCGGAGGGTTCTGGAATGAAGGCGCCGCCTTGAACGTGATCAGGGTAGCGGTGGCCCCTTGCTATGGTGGGGGCGCTGACAGCTGTCACGGTGTTTAGGCGAAAATCTGGATTGAGCACGCCTTCGCGATAGCCACGGTTGACTCCCGGCGTTACGCGAGCGGGGTGGACGGTCCGATCCGGCACTACGGGGAAGGACATGCCAGCGCGAGCTTCGCGACCGGGGTGCTGGCTCACGTTTTCCGATGGCACCATGTCGCCGTAAAGATAGAAGCTGTTTGTATTGTAGTAAAGGCGGCCGTAGTCGTCCTGGGTAATGCCCCATTGGCCGCGAAATTTTGTCGCCTGCTCTTGGATACGTCCACCTTCGAACTTGAGCCGTCGGCTTGACTTGGCGTTGTAGAGCCAGTTGTCCAAGCCGCGCAGTAGTCCGTTCTCCGCGTGTTCTACGTTGCCCTCAGCAGCGTAGCGAGCTACGACGCTTTTGCTGTCAGCAATCAAGTCGCCGTCGGTATCTTGGCAAAAGTAGAGATTCGGAGGATCTGCGATCAGGGCTCCGCCTTTGACGATCGAGATGGCCCGTGGCATTACGAGCCGGTCCAAGTAGACGGTGGAGCGATCCATTTTTCCGTCTCCGTCCTCGTCCTCCAGTATCACCACGCGGCTCACAGGCTCATGCTCGCCGGTGCCGTCTACGTCTGGCATGTAGGCCCACATTTCCGCAGCCCAGAGGCGCCCGTGTTCATCCCAAGCAATGGCTACCGGGTCGTTCACGAGGGGTTCCGCGGCAACGAGTTCGAGACGATAGCCAGGTTCGATATAGAAGCTCTGCATCGCCTCCTCGGGTGTGAGGATGGGAGCAGGCGGGACATCTATCTCCTTCCAGACTTCCTCTTGGACTTGTCCGGCACGGTCTCTTTGGTCGCCAGCTTGAGCGTTTAGATGCGTGCTTCCTGCAGCGAGCAGGACTAGGCTGACGAGAGCGGCTGGGATTTTCTTTGGGGGCGTTGGCATAGGTTTAAGCGTTCTTGGTTCGGTGAGAAGATGAGGACTGAGCGGCTGACTCAAGCGCTTTGTCGCCAATCGCGAGGTGACAGTCCGGTTTCTTTCTTGAACCAGTTCGAGAGGTGGAAGGGAGAAGCGAAGCCGAACTTGTCTGCAATTTCGGATACGCTGCTAGAGCTGTCTCGCAGAAGCCGCTTGACGCGTTGCAGGCGCAACTGGCTGTGGTAGCGCTTGGGGCTGATACCTGTATACTTGCGGAACATGCGACGGAAATAGGTGTAGCCGGTATTTAGTTCGGCTGCCAATTCCTCGGGGCAGAGGGGGGCTCCAGAGCGTTGCCGCATCAGGAAGCAGGCGCGCCTGATAGTTTTCCTCATGGGATGGTTTTCTTCCTCTTTGCGTTCAGGCAAGTGGGTCGAAAGTGCCAGTATTTGCATGATCGCGGTTGCCGCAATGGAGCGGAAGCCGAAGGCTTCGCTTTTTACTTCGTCCTGAATCAACTGAAATTGGGCAAGAAGCATTTCGCTATTTCCGGTAGCGTATACGGGGCGCTCGGGCGAAAGGCTGCCGCTTTCTTGCAATCGTTGGGCAAACTCGCCGCGGAATCCGACCCAGCTCTCTTGCCACCCTGTTTCTGGGGTCGGACGGTATCTGTGCCAAACGCCCGGGAAAACAATAAACAGAAATGGCGCTGAGAGCGTCGTGGGCGGCATGAGCTCCGATTCAAAGGTGCCGCTTCCGTTGGTAATGAGAATCAGCTGGAAAACTTCCAAGGTGCGCCCATGGTTCCAGTCGAAGTAGTGGTCGCTCGGATGGTGCTCAGGTGGGTAGGCGCTCTTGGGGGCAATGGTGGCGGAGCCGGCCCCGGTGATGTCCAAACCCCAGGCGTGAGGCTCTTCAGGCTGGGGCAGGTAAATCGCAAAGTCTGATTTCATTTGTGTCAGAACTTGTATGTAAAGAATCAGCCTGTCTATGGAAAAAGCCTCGGCTAGATGCTATGCTCGATGCTTTTAACCCTACCCACGTAACCAAAATTCGTTATGACTCCTGAAAACGCTATCCGATCACTCGATCAACTAAAGATCGAACTTCCCTCTTGGGGGTTCGCCGACACCGGAACTCGGTTCGGGAAATTCTTCCAAACGGGATCGGCCATCAATACGGCCGACAAGTTCGCCGATGCGGGGATCGTAAACAAGTTCACTGGTTGCTGCCCGACCGTTGCGGTACACGTGCTCTGGGATTTTGTAGCGGGCGAGGACCCGAAGGCGACCGCCGAGATCGCTGCCAAGAACGGAGTCAAGATCGGATCGATCAATCCAAACCTCTTTCAAGACCAAGCGTACAAGCTAGGAAGCTTTGGCAATCCCGACGCGGAGGTGCGCGAGCAAGCGGTGCGTCACGGAATCGAGTGCTCGAAGATCGGCGAGGCGGTTGGCAGCAACTTGATCAGCTACTGGTTCGCCGACGGAACCAACTATCCGGGGCAGGACAGCATTCGCGCTCGCAAGCGTCGCTTCGAAAACTGCCTGAAGTCTTGCTACGACGAGCTCGCAGAGGATCAGGTAATGCTGATCGAGTACAAGCCTTTCGAGCCGGCGTTCTACCAGACTGACGTCGCCGACTGGGGCATGTCCTATGCGCTTTGCAAGAAGCTTGGCGCCCAGGCTAAGGTGTTGGTCGACACCGGACACCATTACACTTCCCAGAATATCGAACAGATTGTGGCATGGCTCCTGGATGAGGAAATGTTGGGCGGTTTCCACTTTAATGACCGCCGCTATGCCGACGACGACTTGACGCTCGGCTCGATCGATCCTTACCAGATTTTCCGTATCTTCAACGAGATCCACGCCTATGCGGCAGAGACGGGATCGTATCCGGAGATCGCTTACATGATCGACCAGTCCCACAACCTAAAGCCGAAGATAGAAGCCATGATCCAAACGGTTACCACGGCGCAGGAACTCTGGGCCAAGGCAGCTTTGGTCGATCGCGAGGCCTTGGGCGTTGCTCAGAGAAGTGGCAACATCGTCGATGCCGAGACGATCTTGAAGTCAGCTTACAACTCCGATGTTAGCCCGCTGCTAGCCAAGTGGCGCGAGGAAAAGGGCTTGGATGCGGACCCGATGGAGGCGTATCGCAAGAGCGGTTACTTGCAGCAGATCGAAGCAGATCGCACGCGTCGCCGTAAAGAGCTGGGAATCACCCAAGACAGCTCCTACGCTTAATCGCATTTCATTTTGTGCCTATGAAATTCGATGTGAGCAGTAGAAAAGTTTACATCGCAGTAGATCTTGGCGCGACCAGTGGTCGCGTCATTGCTGCGGTTTGGGAAGACGGAAAGCTCGAGCTGGTGGAAAAGCACCGGTTCGAGACTCCCTCTGTGCGGCTGAGAGGACGCTGGCATTGGGATTTCCTTTCTCTGTATTCAGAAATATTGTACGGAATCAAAACCGCTGTCGAATTCTATGGCGCGGACGTCGTTTCGGTAGGGGTCGACACATGGGGCGTAGACTACGGGCTGCTCGACGAGTCGGGCGAACTCCTAGCAAATCCGGTTTGCTATCGTGACGAACGCACAGGACCGATGGTGAAGCAGGTTTGCGAAAAGCTAGGCAAGGATCTAATCTATGCGGAAACCGGAATCCAGTTCATGTTTTTCAATACGATCTTCCAAATCGCTGCGGAAGTTTCGCAATCGCGCACGGCATTTAAGACGGCGACACGGCTGCTGTTTTTGCCTGATTTGATCAATTTCTGGCTGTCGGGAGTCCAGTCCACGGAGCGGACTGCCGCCAGCACCAGCCAGATGCTGAATCCGCACACCAAGACGTGGTCTGAGCCAATCCTCGCCGAACTCGGGGTGTCCTCTGAGTTCCTCGGCGATGTGGTCGATCCTGGAGCCAAGCTCGGGCTTGTGACCCAGGAAGTTGCGGAAGCTATCGGAACATCCGACTTGTCGGTTGTAACGGTCGCGGGGCATGATACGGGAAGCGCTTTCATGGCTTTGCCGGAGGTGCAGCCGAACTACGGTATTCTCAGTTCGGGCACGTGGTCGATCCTAGGATTCGAGTTGGACGCCCCCAACACCAGCCCTGAAGCCGCAGCCGCTGGCTTCTCTAACGAAGTGGGCTACGGAGGAACGATCCGTTTTCTCAAGAACATTTGCGGGCTTTGGCTCTTGGAGGAATGTCGCCGCTCCTGGATTGCGCAAGGCGAGGAGGCCACCTATCCGACGATAATGGAAGAGGCGGCGAAGTGCGAACCGATGCGTTCCTTGATTGACCCTGACTATTCCGCATTTGCGACGGCAGGTGGAATGCCGGAGAAAATCCAAGCCTTCTGCAAGGAAAAGGGCGAACCCGTTCCCGAAACCAACGGTCAGATCGCTCGCTGCATTTTCGACAGTCTGGCTTTGAAGTACGATTTCGTTTTCCAGATTCTGGAAAAGATAACGGGGCGCCAGCTCGAAGGCTTGTTTATTCTCGGCGGAGGAAGTCGTAACGACCTCGTGAACCAACTTGCGGCTGATGCGCTTGGACTTCCGGTCGTAGTGGGCGCTTCCGAAGCAACGGCGGTTGGCAACGTGATGGCGCAAATGATCGCAGATGGTGAGGCTGAGGATCTGGCAGGAGCCCGAAACTTGGTCGCTCCCTCCTTTTCTCCACGGCGATTTGAACCGCGTCCCGGTGTGGTAACTACGGAAATCAAGCAACGCTTTTCAGCGCTTGTTTCGTAGTGCTCTACAGGGATTTGGAGATGGTTCTGCAGCGCTGCTCGTGTGCTCGCTTGGCTCCAGTGACGTCGGCAAGCCGGCTCGCTCGGAGAGCGAGCCCTACCTGTAACCGCGATGGGACAGATACACTGTCGTTTCGGTAGGGACGGTTCTCCGAGCCGTCCAAGGGACCGGTTCCACCCGGTCCGCGATACAAGGGGTACTCGCAACTCAAAAGAGTATTTAACGAAAAGGCCCGTCCGCATTTGCGGACGGGCCGTTTGAGTTTTAAGAAAGAACTTGAAGCTTACTCTCCTGACTTGGCTTGCACGCGGTAGCGGAAGTACGCCTGAGTGGTGGTGGCTTCGAAATTTGGATACAAGACTGAAACAGATTTCGAACCATCTTGGTTGTCGGTGACGGTGACTTCCAGAGAGGCGTCGTTGATGTCGATCTGAGTCCAGGCTTCGAGGTCTGCGCTGGTGAGAATGAGCCAGTCGTAAGCGGCAAGGTCGTCGGCGCTTTGTTCAAAAGTGAGGAAGAGCTTGAGGCTGCCGTCACTCTGGTGCTCTACGCTGAAGCTTGCGGATCGTAGCACCGGAATGGACATGGCGGCTTCCACGGTGATGACGATGGTGGAGATAGGACCGTCGCCGATCGCATTGGAGGCATAGACGTCCACTTCAAAAGTACCAGATTCGGTGGGGGTGCCGGTGATTCTTCGGGTGGAGCTTTGGTAGCTCAAGCCGTCTGGAAGGGAAGCTGTGGATACGGTAAACGTCGGCGGCGAGTTAGAGTCATTCGAGTTGGAGGCAGAGAGCTGATACTCGGTGATGGCTTCACCCTCAGTCGCCGCGATGCTCAGCGAGCTAGTGATTTGCGGAACGTCCCCGATCACGATGGTCAGCTGGAAGACGGCGCTGGTTCCGTGCTCGTTGGTGGCGGTGAGGTCGACGGTGTAGACGTTCTCGATCGTTGGAGTGCCGCTGATGAATCCCGTCGTGGTGTTGATCGAAACGCCCAAGGGGAGTCCGCTTGCTGCGTAACTGGTTGGGCTTTCGCTAGCGTTTACCTGATAAGATAGTTGAGCATTGGCATCCCCGGAGAGGTTTGCGGAACCGGATATCACGGGAACGGCGCCAGCAGGATCGATGGTAATCGTCAAGGTGGTTTCGGCGCCGGTGCCTGAAGCGTTGTTGCCGCTCAATTGGACATCAAAGGTACCCGCCTCGGTGGGGGTGCCGGAGATGGCTTCGCCGGAGAAGCTAACGCCGTCGGGCAGGTCGCCTACAACGTTGAAGCTTTGGGGAGAATTGCTCGCAGTGACGACGTAGTTGAAGGCGACTCCCACTGTGCCGCTTGCGGTGGCGGCGCTGGTGATTTCTGGCGTACCACTGGCAGCATCGATGGTTATGGAAACGTAGATATCGTTTGTTGAGAGATCGGGACGCCTCAGGGTGAGAGTTACGTTGTCGTATTGGCCATCGGTTGCGGGAACGCCGCTGATTTCGGCAGTGCTCGCATTGATGCTAAGCCCTTCCGGCAGACCGGTCGCAGCCCAAGTCGAACCCTCCTCGGGAGCAGGATTGATGGTGAAGGTGTAGGAGTAGGCGACTCCTACCTCGCCAATCTCTGGGATTTGAAATCGTTCATCTTGAGCCGTGGCGATGTTCATGCCCGCCAAGGTTACGGCAGTGAAAGCGCAGAGGGCACGTAGGGTGGCGAACGGCTTGAGTAGTGGGATGTTCATCTGTGGGGATCCTTCTTTTGTGTGGGTCAAAGAGGGGGCTGAGCAGCCGCCTTAGTTATCGTTGGAGCTGCTGGAGACGATGGTGAAGGCCGTCTTCGGGCTGATTTTAAGTACGAGGGTGGCTTTCGCTCCCTCGCCGTTGCCGTTGCTTCCGACCACAACGATGTCGAATGTTCCAGACGCGGTAGGCGTGCCGGAGATAACACCGGTGCTGGGGTTTAGGCTCAATCCGGCGGGGAGGCCGCTGACCTTAAAGGAGGTCGGATTGTTGGATGCTTCGATCTGGTACTCGAAGGGGCTTCCAACTTTGCCTTCAGCACTGCGCTCGCTGGTCATCTTTGGTGTATCCGCTGCTGGGTACACGGTGATTTCAAGCGGGCTTGGTTCCGAGTAGCCGGCTTCGTTGACCGCGAAGAGCGATGCGTAGAAGACGCCAGGTTTGGTCGGAGTGCCGGAGAGAGAACCTGTTTCCGTGTCGGCGACCAACCAAGCGATGGCGTGGTCAGCGTCGTAGGAGGTAGGAGCGTTTGTGGCGACAATCTGGTAGTTGAAGCTCTTGCCGACCTGAGCTCCGACGCGGAATACGCTGGTAACCACAGGGGCGGTTGGCGCTGGCTTAATCTTGATGTTGAGGAAGCGAGGCGCGCCTTCGCCGGTCTCATTGCTGGCGACCAAGGTGGCGATGTAGCTGCCTGCTTCTTCGGGGATGCCGGATACGATGCCAGTTGCGGTGTTCACGCCCAAGCCGCTGGGGAGTCCGACCGCGTCGAATTCGGCGCTTGGCGGCAATGGACGTTCCTCAGGCATGTTTGTCGCGTTGATGGTGTAGCTCAATTCCTCGCCTACGGTCCCGCTAATATTGAGCGAGGAGGTGATGACTGGAGCTTCCAGGGCCGGCTCGATCTTGATGGTGAACGGCTGCGGAGCGCTGGTGCCCGCTTCGTTGCTCACGGAGAGAAGCACGCTGGTGATAATCGGTTCCACAGGTGTGCCAGAAATGAGTCCCGTGGTCGGGTCGAAATCAAGACCGCGTGGAAGATTTCCTTCTACTTGGTAGCTGTCGATCTCTTCGGCGGAGGCGAGGATTTGGTACTCGAAGTCTTCGCCGACCTTACCGATCGCGTGGGTTTTGCTGGTGACGCGCGGCGCCTCGGCGCCTGGAACGATGAAGAAGAGGATGGTGGCGGGTTCGCCCTTGCCCGCATCGTTGGAGGCGACAAGGGTGACCTTGAATTCTCCCGCTTCTTCCGGAGTGCCGGAAATCAGGCCGGTGTTGCTGGCGATGGAGAGGCCTTCCGGCAAGTCTGGGCTGCTGTAAGCCGTGGGCTCATTGATGGCGAAAACTTGGTATTCGAAGGCGACGCCAACCTTGCCGAGCGCGTGTCCACCGGAGAGGATGACAGGTGCTTCGGCGGCAGGCAGGATCTCCAAGAGCACTGCGCGTGGCAAGCTTTGGCCGGCTGCGTTGGACGCAGTGACAACGATGACGAGCGGCTCGGTGGTGGGCGACTTAGGCGTACCAGTGATGAAGCCTGTGCTCTCGTTCAAGCTGAGTCCGTCAGGAAGATTTTCCGCGGCATAGCTGGTAGGAGTGGCGGTGGCCTTGATTTTGTAGAGGAAAGGCTCGTTGACGGTTGCGAAGGCCGTGCCGCTGGAGGTAATGACTGGCATTTCCTGGGACGGACGTATTGCGAAGATGAATACAAGGCCGTTTCCGGACCCACTGGCATTGGAAGCGGAGAGAATCACTTCATAGAAACCGGCCTTGCTTGGAGTGCCTGTGATGGATCCGCTTGCTTCGTCGAGGGAGAGACCTTCTGGGAGATCGCCCGAGACAGCGTAGCCGCTTGGCTGGTTGTTGGCTTCGATTTGATATTGGAAGGCCTTGCCGACTTCCCCCTTGGCCCATGGAGCGCTAATCACGATTGGCGCTTCCAATCCTGGGATGATGTCGAGGATGAGCAGCTTAGGCTGACCCCAACCGGATGCGTTGCGAGCGCTGACGACGATGTCGTAGAAGCCCGCTGATTCCGGAGTGCCTGAGATTTCGCCGCTTTGGCTATCGAGCTCGAGACCAGCAGGCAGATTTGCGGCGGCGAATTCGACTGGGCTATTGGAAGCGGTCAACTGGAAGCTGAGGGCGGTGCCCGAAGTGCCTTTCGCGAAGGAGCTGCTGGAGATAACGGGAGCGTCGAGAGCGGCTACGATCTTGAAGTAGACGGTGGCGATAGTAGATCCGCCTTCGCCGGATATGAGAACGTCCACAAATCCGTTCATGATCTCGCTTGGGATGCCGCTAATGGCTCCTGTTTCGGGATCGATGGCGAGGCCCGCTGGCAGAGGGTTCGGCGAATTTTCGTCGATTTCGAAGCTGTTTGCGTTACCAGAAAAGGCAGGCTGGAAGAGGAAGTCTTTTCCGACCTTTCCGCCGACTGAGCTCGTTCCGACGTAGACGGGGGCGAGGGCGGCGCGTTTGATGTAGATTGCGATTTGCAGTCCGCCGCGGCCCCATTGATTTGTCGCTTCAAGATTTACGTTGAAGTATCCAAATTGTGAGGGCGTTCCGGAAATGAGACCGTTGGTCGAATCGATGCTCAGTCCCGCTGGCAGGCCACCAGGGTGGAAAAAGTCAGGTTCTTCCGTTGCATTAACTTGAAGGGAGAAGCTTTCGCCTACTTGTCCTTCCGTGTAATACGGAGCGGATACAACGGGAAGGCGCGGCTTCTCTTCCAGAGTGAGATAGAGGGTCTTGGCATTGCCTACGCCTGCGGCGTTTTCGGCGCTGATCGCCACTTGGAAGTCGCCGAATTCGCTAGAAGTTCCTCGAATTGTTCCGCTGAAAGGATCGAGACTGAGTCCGGTAGGGAGTCCTTCTGCGTAGAATTTGTAAGGTCCATCCGTCGCGTGAATTTGGTAGTGGAATGGCGAATCTTGATAGCCAATCCAGAAGTCTGGACTGATGATTTCAGGCGTACGCATGCCTTCGGCGATACCGATGTTGATGGCGAGCGATGGGAGTTCTCCATCGTCGACGCTTACCCATACGAAGGTGTAGCCAGGCTGTGTAGGTATTCCGCTGATACGGCCTGTCTTTTCGTCAATAGAGAAGCCTTCTGGAAGTTGTGCCTCAAAACCTGCAGGATCTGCGGTCACAACGAACTTGGAGCCGCGAATGAAGCTGGGGAGAGGGAAGTCTACCTTCTGGTTCACGGTGCCGTTTATGTGTAACGGGATTTCGTTTGGTCCCTCGCCATCGTTGAGTCCGAGCACGTCGATGTTGAGCAAGCCGTAGCCGGTTCCCGTGTCATTGGTTGCGGATACGAGTAGAGTGAAGAAGCCACCGAACTCGAACTTACCCTCTAGAAGCATGCTTTCTTGGTCGAAACTGAGGACGCCGGGAACGTCGAAGAAGTCGACTTCGACATCGGTCGGCTCGTTGGTCGCCTTGATTTCAAACTTGAAGTGCTCTCCTGGAATCGTGGTGAAGAACGGTTCGCTTGTGATAACAGGCGAGCCTTCGACGCCGCTGACAATGACAGGGGCAAAGTGAGTGCGGACGCTGCCGAATTCGTCGACCTCAACCCATAGGGGGTAGATGCCAGAGGCGGTGGGCACGCCCGAGAGGATGCCCAGATCCGAGTCGAAGCTAACGCCAGGAGGAAGTTCCGAAGGTTCTCCGTCAGGGCCGTCGACGATGGCGAAGCTGACTCCGTCGCCCGAGATCGGGGCTTCGAAGTAGAGGCGCTCTCCTACCTTGCCGAGGATTGGTTCGACGTGGCCGTCGTCTGGCTCATGGTAGCCAGGATCGGTCGGGAAGTTCGGATCGTCGGGAAGATTGTCCCGTGTGTAGATTTCAAATACAATTTGTTCGCGGCGGGTGAAACCGAACTCGGTGATTTCGAGAAAGAGATTGCTCACTCCTTCTTGTTCTGGGGTACCGCGGATGATGGCGTAATTCTCGATGTATTCGAGGCCTGCTGGAATTTCCGAGCTGGTGCCGTCTTCGCCGTCAACAAAGGCGATCACGCTATTGTCGGGATTCGCAGGTAGTGGGAAGTCGAATGGTTCACCCACGATGCCAAACGCATGAATGGGCTCGTAGTAATTGTTGCCTGGGTTGTGACCCGTTCCGTCGTCAAAGACGTCGATCTCTACAAGGTGGACACCCATACCTGCTTCGTTGCTGGCGCTTACGAGGACGCGGTAGAAACCGGGCTCGGAGAGCACGCCGCGCAAGGCCTTGGCCTCGCTGTCGTAGCTAACACCGTCTGGGGCGCTTTGAATTTTGATGGTTGCGGGGCCGTTCGCGATCGGAAGACGGAGCTCGAATGCTTCGCCAGGAAGGCTCCGCACATAATCGGGAGCGACAAATTGTGGAGCCTCTACGCTGTCGGCCACGAAGAACCAGAGGGTGAACTGCTCTTCAAGCTCGCCGCGAGTGATGGAAATTTTGGTTTGGAAGAGACCTGCTTCAGTAGGCGTTCCGGAGATGACTGCGTTCTGGGTAGAATCGAATCCTAGGCCGGCAGGGAAGGCCTCGCCGTCGACGAGGGCAAAGACTGCTTCTGCGAATTCCGCTGGCGCTTCGAGAACGAAGGGGACTCCGAGACGAGCGAAGAAAGGCTCCGGGTCCTCCTCGTCCCCGTGGCCTGTATCGGGGGAATTGGGATCGGTGGGGTCGGGTTCTTCGTGATGCTCGTCTTCCTCTGAATCCAGGAAGTGAATACCGTAGGCGGTACCGTTTTCGTTGCTAGCTGCGATCAAGAGATCGAAGTCTTCGGAGAAATCAATCGTTCCGCTGATAATACCGGTCGATGAGTCCAACTGGAGGCCAGCAGGAAGCTCTTCTACTTCGAAGTTCGTCGCTTGGCCGCCAGCGTTGATCTGGTAGGAGAATGGTTGTCCGGGGACGTATTCGCTTTCTGAGAAAAAGGAGAGACGAGGTGCGTTGCTGCCGTCGCTAACGATGAAGTGGATGTACTTTTCCTTGATGTATCCGGGGCCTTCTACGACGACGAGGGCTTCGTAATGTCCTGATTTGGTGGGTGAACCAGTTATCGATAGGTTCTCAGCGCTATAGCTCAGGCCTACGGGCAAGGCAAAGGTGTCACCGTCGCGTTCGGCGGGAAGATCGGCCGTTTCTTCTGCGGCGAGAGGAAACTTGAATGAAAAGCGGGCTCCGACTTCTCCGAACAAGACGATTTCGTTGGGTTCATGGTCGTAGTTGTCGCCTGGATGCGTAGGTCCTCCAGGGTCGTTCGGGTCGAAGTATTGAATTTCAAAGAAGACTGGGATTTCCTCAGACTTGTCGCCTTCGGTAATGGTGAAGGAGGAGGGGAAGAAGCCGGGTTCTTGAGGGAATCCAACGAGCATGCCGTTGGCGGCGTCGAGCTGGACTCCCAATGGGAGGTAGGCTTGGGTGCCGTCTGCGTAGGTGGTCAGGCTTACGGTGGATACGCTCGGATCCAAAGGTAATGGGAAGGAAATGAATTCGCCGACCCAGCCGAAGATTTTCAGTTCATGGGGCTGTCCGCCCGCTCCGGTATCTGGATTCCAATCGCCGAAGATGTCGAAGTAGACTGGATAGATAACTACTTCGGTATCGCGCAAACCGCGGAGTCTGGTCTCGTAGAAGCCAGGGTGTATCGGAGTGCCGTATACGAGGCCGTTGTCGGCATCGAAGCTCAGGCCCTCAGGAAGCATGTCGAAGACGAGATCGCCGACCTCTCCCTCCAGTCCGAGGTAGAACTGCAGTTCCATGCCGACGTCGCCGACAATGTTAAAAGGGTGTTCGAGGTGTTCCTCTGGTGGGTTTGGATCGTTCGGATCACCAGGAAACTCTGCTTCGTTGTAGATTTCAAAGATAACTTCTTTCTCTCCGTCTGCGCCGTCTTCGGTGTAGGTGATCAAGGCCTCGAAGATACCCGCTTCGGAAGGTGTGCCGACAACGGACTCTGAAGCTGTTTCGTAGCTCAATCCGGCAGGGAAAGGGGAAAAGGTGTTGAGGGTGATGCCTTCAGGAATGTCGAGGGGGAAGAGTAGTTCGAAACCAACTACGGCTCGGATGATGAGCGGCTTGTCCTCGTCTGGATCGTTTGCAGGAGCGATATCGAAGGCGTAGCGCTTTTCGACAATTCCGTCGCTGGTCGGGATCAGGAGAATGAAGTCGTACCAGCCCGCTTCGCTTGGGGTGCCGATGAAGGACGATTCGGCAGCGACGATTTCGATGCCAGCAGGGAGCTGGAAGGAGGTGCCGTCGGGACGAACGCCGTAGTCGTAGCCAGTTGTCGAGACATTGTAGTTGAGTTGCCAGTAAAGTGGTTCTCCCACTACGCCATGGATGACCATAACGGGATCTGGCTCTCCTGGGGTTCCCGTGTCACCTGCGGGGGCTATGTCGAAGATGTAGTGGTCGATGTAGGAACCTGTGGAATCGCTGAAAACAAGTTCGAAGTCGTAGACACCCGGCTCCAGCGGCGTGCCGACAAAGGAGGATTCTGAAATGTGGATATCGATGCCGGAGGGGAGTTGGTAGGGAACGCCTGTTGGATCGATACCGATGTCGAAGGTGGATGAGGAGAGGTTCTGGTTGAGCTGCCAGTAGAGTCGTTCTCCAACCTTGCCGAAGATGCGGATTGGCTCTGCCGGAGGCTCTGGGTTGTTGGAATCGTGTGGCGGATTGGGATCGTTTGGATCGCCCGGGAAGTCCGCTTCAAGCACTATATCGAACTGTACGGGGTGGGTGATGCTCTGGCCGTTCTCGATTGCTTGGATGTTAGAGTCCAGGAAACCTGCCGTGGTGGGCGTGCCAACGATCGCGGGCTGGGTCATGTCGAGCGAAAGGCCGGGAGGGAGTGGCGAGATGCTTTGCAGCTCCACGTTTTCAGGAACCTCCAAGAAAAAGTGTAGGGGGTAACCCACTACGCCGCGTACGAATAAAGGTTCATCGTGCGGTTCGCCCTCGGTGCCGCTCGTTCCGCCCGTCGCTGTGCCGTCTCCTGCGTCGGCGCTTCCTTGGATGTCAAAGATGTAGTGTTCTGTGAAAGAACCTTCGCTATCCGTGACGACGATGCCGCATTCAAAAATGCCCGCTGCTTCCGGGTATCCGAGGAAGGAGTTTTCCTGGGAGCTGATTTGGATTCCGGGAGGAAGCTGGGAGGGGACGCCGTCGGGTCCGACCGCGAAATCATAGCTCGCCGTATTGAGATTGAAGTTGAGCTGCCAATAGAGCTGCTCTCCCACTTTTCCGATAATGCGGATGGGCTCAGTCGGAGGTTCCGGACCCTCGTCGGGATTCGGGTTGTTTACGTCGCCCGGGAATTCGGCTTCCATGTAAACTTCGAAGCGGGCTGGCATCTGCAATGCCTGCCCGCCTTCGGAGAAATTGATGCTTGTTTCGAGTACGCCCGCAGAGGTGGCGACACCAGTGAGTGTCCCTTCTGTTTCGTTGAATTGCAGCCCATCAGGCAGAGCTTGGAAGCTGACGTTGCTCACTTCGGCGGGGATCTGCAGATCAAAGTTCAGTTCGAGCCCAACGATGGCTCGGACTAGCAGCTTGTCCTCCGGCTCCGCTCCAGAAGGGTCTTGGGCAGTAGCTTTTTGCCCTAGGGCGGAGAGCAGTATCGAGGCGAGGATGGCTTTCCAGATGGAGAAGGAGGCGAAGCGAGAGGCTGATTCAGTCATACGTCTAACTTGAGATTTCGAGCGGGGAGGAGGTGCAGAAGCGGGAAGGAGATACCTTCGCGTTTGGCTCTTTTCGGACGAAAGAGCGTGTTCCTAAGAAAACAAGGAACCTGGAGGGGCACTTTACTCGATGTTTACTCAATGAGGGGTCGAATCTACGGAGGCTTGGGGAGCTTACCTCAAATATTGGAGAAGCTACGTTTGCGGCTTTTCGCGCTAAGGGGGCATAAGTGGCGTTAAAGGAAACAGCTAGGCTCCTGCAAAGCGGACCGGGTGCAACCGGTACCTCCCGTCGGCGACAAGGAAGGTGCAAGCTCTGCGTTGTCCATGCTTGATAAGGTCGACGCGACTGTCTTGCCAAGGACTGTAGACCTGCATGGACGCAAAAAAGGCCGCTTGTCGTAGCGGCCCTTTTCAGAAGTGGTGCTCAGAAGAGGATTGATTCGCTTCGCTCAGGGCTTCGCCCCAACGCTTCGCGTTGCCCATCTCCAGTCGCTTCGCTCCTTTCGTCGAACCTCCGCGGAGGTTCTCGTCCTTCGACCTGTATGGACGCAAAAAAGGCCGCTTGTTTTTGCGGCCTTTTTCTAAAAGTGGTGCTCAGAAGAGGACTCGAACCTCCACGGCTTGCGCCATACGCCCCTCAAGCGTACGTGTCTACCAATTCCACCACCTGAGCAAGATGATTGAGGTCGCAAAGAAATGGAGATCTTGGGTGCATTGTAAAGCGCGAAAACAGATTTATTTTCAATGATTCGGAACGGAGCGAATTTCACCGATTTGGCATGATTGAAGAATCCGAATGCAGTCCGAACCTCTCGGACTTTGGACGCAAAAAAGCCGCTTGTTGTAGCGGCCTTTTTCTAAAAGTGGTGCTCAGAAGAGGATTGATTCGCTTCGCTCAGGGCTTCGCCCCAACGCTTCGCGTTGCCCATCTCCAGTCGCTTCGCTCCTTTCGTCGAACCTCCGCGGAGGTTCTCGTCCTTCGACCTGTATGGACGCAAAAAAGGCCGCTTGTTTTTGCGGCCTTTATCTAAAAGTGGTGCTCAGAAGAGGACTCGAACCTCCACGCCTTGCGGCATACGCCCCTCAAGCGTACGTGTCTACCAATTCCACCACCTGAGCAAGATGATTGAGGTCGCAAAGAAATGGAGATCTGAAGGTCCATGTAAAGCGCGAAAATGAACATTTCTTATATTTCTTCGTATTGGGTTGATTCTGGCGGAACAACCTAGTTAAAACCTCAGCCATATCCCCTTTTTCCTCCGTCGTAAGCGACTTCTCTAGAACTACAAACAACAGGATGCCGACTATTCAGCGGCGCCTTTTCAAAATATCAGATGCCTGATTCCACACCCAAGGATCCCAACGAGGAGCCGAAAAAAGACTCGGTAGACCTTTCAGACCTACAAAGCTTCAGCTTCGGCACCCAGTGGACCGCAGCCAGCAAATCTTCTCCTGATTCGGGGAAATCGCGTTCCTCCAAGGGCGGACCACGTGGCGGAGATCGCCCGGGGCGCAGACCTGGCGGAAGCGGACCTGCCCGTAAGGATAGAAGACCTCCCCGGGCTCCGCGACCGGACGCACCGGCGGGTGAGCATGGGGGAGAGCGTCCGCCTCGCGATCAAGGCGGCCGTCGTCCGAGAGGGCGCGGACGGCACGATTCGCCGAGAGCTCCATTCCATCCTTACGAGAGTCCGGTATTCGACGTTTGTTTCTATCCGGAAGACAACTGCTTCTCGGCCATCATCAAGGCCATGCGCGGCAACCACATGACCTACGAGCTTTTCCAGGTGGCGAAGCTGTTCATGGAAAAGCCAGATCGCTTCATCGCCAGCGTGACCCGCAAGGCTGCAGAAGGGCAGAAGCCTGAACGAGTTTCAATCTGCGCCATCGACAACATGCCCTTCGCGAGCGACGAGGAGGCGATCGCCCACGCGATGGCTCATCACGCAGAGGAGTTCTTCAATATTGAGGAAGTGGAAGTGGAAGCTCCCACCGGGAACTTCCAGTTCGTGAATCGCTGCCCCTTCACCAAAGAGCTGCTCGGACCGCCGAATTACCACAAGTACGAGGCGGCGCTCCGAAACCACCATCGCACTCGCCTGCCCAACATGTCCTTCGAAAAGCTGCAAAGCTCCATCGAGACGGTGAGGGAAGAGGAAGTGATTGCGGCCTGGCTGGAAAGCCAGAAGAAAGCGACTCGCTACACGGCCAAGGAGGTTGCGGAAGGCGAGGAGGCGAAGGTGTTCGATTCCGTCGAAGAAGCCATGATTTTCTTGCGCACCACGCTCAAGGCTAAGGTCGTGAAGCAGGTTAATTACGCTCGCGTGTCCGGAAACGTTTTGGAGCAGTACAAGGATACGGAGGCCTACAAGGCGATGGACGGCGAACGCCAACGCCAACAGCGTTTCCCGCTCGATGCAGCGAACGCGATTCGTGGTCGTATGCGCCGCGAGAAGTTCAGCATCTACAAAAAGGGTGCCAAGGGCATCACCTACGTGTGCGCAACCAAGCGAAATTTCCGCTCTCCTGGCCAAGTGATGTCGCCGGACTTGGACCGCATCATCCGCTTTATCGAAGCGAACCAGCTGACCAAGGCTAAGGACATGCCGGCCGCCTACCAAGAGTGGCTCAAGTCCGAAGGTGTCGAGGGCGAGATGGACGAAAAGAAGGTTGTTCGGGACCTGCATTGGTTGATTGCGGACGGCTACATCTCTCACTTCGAGGACGACACGCTTTTTGCGCAACCGGTGCTCGATACAGGATCTGCTAAACCCTCCAGCAAGGCGAAGCCGAGCGGGGAGAAGGCCAAGGCTGAAACAGCTGTTCCGGCTCCCGAGGCCGCGGCGCCCGAAGCCAAGCCAGCGGACGGCGGCGAAGCGGCCGAAGCTCCGGCTGAGTCCGTCGCTGCGGAAGCAGGCGCGAAGCCTGAGGTGCCTGAAACTGAAGCTGAAAAGCAAATCTCCGCAGCCAGCGCTGAGGAGACTTCTGCCGTGGAACCGCCAGAAGCGAAATCGACAGAAACGAGCGACTCGGCGGAATCCGTTGAAAAACCGGCGCCCGCCTCCGTCTCTGAAAACGCAGAAGGGGCCGACGCGGAAGAGAAAAGCGAAAAGGACTAGTCCTGCGACGCTACGATTAAAACTGAACAAGAGGAGGGCTGGAAGGCTCTCCTTTTTTGTATCCAAAAAGGTGATTCGCGATCTGAAGCAGTCGCGCTATAAGTAAGACTGAACTGTCAGATTAGTTGGAGTAGAGTTTTACCTTGCTGGTATTCGGTTGATGCGTTCACTTAGCGATCTCGGTTCCCCATTCGAATCCCCAATCCATCAATACCTTATGAGTGATTCCTCACACGCCACGCCCGGGACAGGCGATACTGCCTCCGGAGATGCAAGAACCCTGGCGAGGCAACGCGCCCACCGCCGTTCCAGCCTAAAAGTGATCCTTTGCCTGCTGCCGATCTGGTTTGTGGTCAGTTATGGCTGCGGGATTCTTTTCCGGGATTGGCTGGATGCAAACGCGCCCAAGGTTGGCAACGCTCCCTTTGGATTTTGGATGGCTCAGCAAGGCTCGATCATTTGCTTCGTTTTGCTGCTAGTCGTGTATGCTGTTTGGATGGGCAAGCTGGACGACAGGTTTAACCTCGAAGACGGACAGGAATAAGGGATCCGATGTCTCAAGATATATATAATTTCATTTTCATCGGACTGAGCTTCGGGCTCTACATCTTTATCGCATTCACTTCGCGAGCATCTTCGACCAAGGAGTACTACACTGCAGGCGGAGGCGTCTCTCCGTTCGCGAACGGGATGGCGACTGCGGCGGACTGGATGTCTGCAGCGACCTTCATCTCCATGGCTGGAGCGGTGGCGATCAGTGGCTATGACGCGTCACGCTTTCTCATGGGGTGGACTGGGGGCTTCGTATTATTGACGGTGTTAATGGTCCCCTACCTGCGAAAGTTCGGTAAGCCTACGGTGCCTGATTTTGTCGGCGATCGCTACTATTCGAAGTTGGCTCGGGGTGTTGCGGTCCTGTGCGCTATTTTTATTTGCATGACTTATATCATGGGACAGATGCGTGGCGTGGGCGTCGTGTTTTCCCAGCTTTTCGGCATCAAGATTCAATCTGGCGTGCTTGTCGGGGCCAGTATTGTTTTCTTCTATGCGGGCTTGGGCGGCATGAAGGGCATCACCTACACGCAGGTCGCCCAATATTGCGTGATGGCTTTCTCGTACACGATTCCTGCTATCTTTATCGCGATCGCCTTGACGAATAATTTCGTTCCGCAACTCGGACTGATCGGTGACTTTACCTTAGACGGGGCAAAGATACCGTTTTTAGAGAAGGTAAATAATATAAATACGGAACTCGGTTTCAGTGAATATACATCAGGCGAGTTGAGTAAGGTAAACATGTTTTGCATAACGGCAGCCTTGATGTGTGGTACCGCAGGCTTGCCCCACGTGATCGTGCGGTTCTTCACCGTAAAGAACGTGGCTTCCGTGAGAAAGTCTGCTTGCTGGACCCTGCTTTTCATTTCCGTGATCTACTTGACGGCGCCAGCGATTGGATCCTTTTCGCGCGTCAACCTCATCACTAAGTTGCACAACACGAGCTATGCCAACGCGCCTGAGTGGTTCAAAGATTTTGAAAGCACGGGGCAGATGGCATGGGTGGACAAGAACGAGGACGGCAAGATTCAGTACTTTGGCCCTGGCAAGTCCGAATCGAACAACAATCACGTTTTCGTAGGCGGAGCCCGTCCGATGTACCCGGCTGACGATGCTCCCGCGGTGCAACTCAAGGGCATCCACGGCGAGCGCTTGCTCGCAAACAAGGCGGATCTTACGAATCCGAACGAGCTCTGGTTTGGCAACGACATCATGGTCATGGCCAACCCCTACATGGGAGGGCTGCCGAAGTGGGTTATCGCCTTGTTGATGGCAGGCTGCATCGCAGCCGCGCTCTCGACAGCGGCAGGTTTGCTCCTAGTGCTATCCACTTCGATCTCGCATGACTTGATGAAGAAGATCGTGAAACCGGATCTGAGCGATAAAGAGGAGGTCAACTACGCCCGGGCTGCCTCTTTTATCGCCTTGGCTGTGGCTGCTTATTTTGGCATTAACCCGCCCTCGGCGTTCATCGCCAAGACGGTTGCCTTCGCCTTCGGCTTGGCCGCGTCCTCTTTCTTTCCCACGCTGCTGATGGGGATTTTCTCGAAGCGTGTTAACAAGCAAGGCGCGGTTTCGGGGATGCTTTTCGGGATTGTCTTCACCATCAGCTACATTGTCTATTTCCAGTTCTTGGGAGGCACATCCCAAGACTACCTCTTTGGCATTACTCCCGAGGGCATTGGATTTGTGGGAATGATAATCAACTTTGTCGTCACTTATGCGGTCAGCTTGGCGACGCCACCTCCACCTCTGGAGATTCAGCAGATGGTTGCCGAGATCCACGTTCCGGGAACAGCGGTACAGGCCATGGGAGACGACGATGCCGGCGTTGGTGGAGAAGGCATCTAGGGGCTGACCTTCCGTCCGTCCGAGTGTGACACTGGGACGTCCCAGTTGAATTGAAGAACGGCCAGTGTGTCCCGCTGGCCGTTTTTAGCGGCATTATAGCAGGCCTGCATTCTGGGCTCGCACCACTGCGCAAGTGCAACAAGCTGAATGGGTTACATTTTTAAGCCTAAGGTAACTCACCCGGCGATAGCATTTCGGTACGCTTAATGCGAGGAGGGGAGCGATGGAGGTATACACGAAATGATTGACCCAAACAGACTTACAGAAATGGCCCGCAACGCGCTCACCGCAGCGCAAGCGATTGCCCGCCGGAAGCAGAACAATGAAGTGGATACGCTGCACTTGCTGGCGGCGCTCTGCGAGCAAGACAAGGGCATCGTGCAAGGCGTACTCAAGAAGCTCGACCTCTCGGAAAACGCTCTTTCCCTTGCTCTCGATCGCGAACTGGACCGCTTGCCTAAGGTTTCGGGGAGCGTTGACAGTTCCAAAATATTCATAACGCAAGCGACAAACGAGGTCTACACGAAGGCGGAAGAAGAAGCGAAGTCGTTGAAAGATGAATACATCAGCGTCGAGCATCTCTTTCTCGCCCTTGCCACTGTGCAAAAGCCGACCGCCCTTGCGAACGTCCTCAAGAGTTTCGGGCTAGACCGTGCCAAGATCTTAGGGGCTTTGAAATCGGTACGCGGCAATCAGCGCGTGACCTCCCAAAATCCAGAGGCAACCTATCAGGCACTCGAGAAGTACGGGTCGGATCTCGTAGAGCGGGCTCGGTCTGGAAAGATGGACCCGGTAATCGGTCGTGACGACGAGATTCGCCGAGTCATTCGTATCCTTTCTCGCAAGACGAAAAACAATCCCGTTTTGATCGGGGAACCGGGGGTGGGCAAGACTGCCATAGCGGAGGGCTTGGCTCAACGCATAGTGCGTGGGGATGTTCCGGAAGGCTTGAAGGACAAGACTGTATTTTCACTCGACATGGGCGCTTTGATTGCGGGGGCCAAGTTTCGCGGTGAATTCGAGGAAAGACTCAAGGCAGTCCTGCAGGAGGTGAAGTCGAGCGAAGGGCGTATCCTGTTGTTCATCGACGAGCTGCATACGATTGTAGGAGCGGGAAAAACGGATGGCGCGATGGACGCCGGCAACTTGCTCAAGCCAATGTTGGCCCGAGGCGAATTGCACTGTATCGGTGCGACCACCTTGGACGAGTATCGTCGCTACATCGAAAAGGACGCGGCCCTCGAGCGTCGTTTCCAAAGCGTGCTGGTCGACCAACCGAGCGTGGAAGACACCATATCGATCCTGCGCGGCTTGAAAGAGCGTTTCGAGGTGCACCATGGCGTACGGATACAAGACAACGCTCTGGTAACTGCGACAGTCTTGTCCAATCGCTACATCACTGACCGCTTCTTGCCGGACAAGGCGATCGACCTCGTCGACGAAGCTTGCGCTTCGATACGCACGGAAATGGACAGTCTTCCTGAGGAACTGGATACGCTCACGCGCCGCCTGATGCAGCTGGAGATCGAGGAGGCAGCATTGCGTCAGGAAACCGATACGCCATCCAAAGATCGGCTGGAAGGGGTTCGCCGCGAGATTGCCGACCTGAAGGAAGAGGAGAAGGCTCAGCGTCAGATCTGGGTTGCCGAAAAGAATGTGATTTCCGAGTTACAGAAGCTGCGCGAAGAAATCGAAACCACGAAGGCTGAAATCGAACGTGCGGAACGCGCTTACGATCTCAACAAGGCTGCGGAGCTCAAGCATGGGCGCTTGCCGCAACTTGAGGAGCGTTTGGCGGCGGCCCAAGCGAAACACAGCGAGCGGTCGCTGCTCAAGGAGGAGGTTTCGCAAGAGGAGATCGCTGACATCGTCTCGAAATGGACGGGCGTTCCGGTATCCAAGCTCATCGAAGGCGAGCGGCAAAAGCTTTTGGCTCTCGATAGCGCTTTAGAAAAGCGAGTGATTGGTCAGCCCGAGGCGATTCGCTACGTATCGGAAGCTATCTTGCGGGCACGCGCTGGGATCAAGGATCCCAAGCGGCCTATTGGTAGCTTCATGTTTCTCGGTCCGACGGGGGTCGGTAAGACTGAGCTGGTCAAGACCTTGGCGAGCACGCTTTTCGACAGCGAGGACGCCATTATCCGCATTGACATGAGCGAGTACATGGAGCGCCACGCGGTGGCGCGGCTGATTGGGGCTCCTCCCGGTTACGTCGGTTATGAGGAGGGCGGACAGTTGACTGAAGCCGTTCGCCGCAAGCCGTACTCGGTCATCCTTTTTGATGAGGTTGAGAAGGCCCATCCCGATGTATTTAACATAATGTTACAAATACTGGACGATGGTCGTGTTACCGATTCCCAAGGTCGCTTGGTCGACTTCAAGAACACGATCGTGATCATGACCTCGAACCTCGGCAGCCAATACTTGTTGGAGCAAGGGGGCGGCGAGATTTCGGATTCGACAAAGGAGTCGGTCATGACGGAGTTGCGTCGTAATTTCCGTCCGGAGTTCCTCAATCGGATCGACGAGACTGTGATCTTCCGTCCACTGGACTTGGAGGACATTGAAAAGATCGTAGTTCTCTTGCTGGCTGACTTGAACCGGACGCTCGAGGAGCGTCGGATAACGGTCGCTTTGGATGACGAAGCTCTGAAATGGGTCGCCTTGAAAGGCTTTGATCCCGTCTATGGCGCCCGGCCCCTGCGGAGGTTTATCCAGCGTTCAATTCAAACCGATTTGGCGAAGGCGATAATCGGCGGCGAGGTTACGGATGGGGATACGGCTCGGTTTACCGTGGTGGACGACGCCTTGGTGTTGAGCAGCTAATCCAGTCTTTCAGTGGTCGGAGTCCTCTTTGGGCTTCGACCATTTGCTGAGGGTCGCGATCAAAGGTTTAATCTCGAGCGGCTTGGAGAGATAGTCGTCCATGCCTGCTTCGATGCAGCGCTCACGAGCTCCGGTCAGCGACATGGCGGTCAGGGCGATAATGGGCGTGTGCCCGCCTGTTTTTTCCTCGATGCCACGAATTCCGCGCGTCGTTTCGAATCCGTCCATTTCCGGCATTTGGCAATCCATAAGGACGAGGTCGTATCGGCGTTTGGAAAACAGGTCTAAGGCCTCCAGCCCGTTCGAGGCAGTGTCTGCGGAAAAGCCGATTCGCTTGAGCATGCCGAGGATCAGCTTTTGGTTACCTAGGTTGTCCTCTGCTACGAGGACTTTTCGCGTTGTCCGCTCGGTTGACGGCTCAGCATGGAGGACATGATCAAAGAACTGCTCCTCTTGCTGCACGCTTGGCTCGAGGTACGCGGTGAAGGTAAACGTGGAGCCGGCTCCTGGTTCGCTTTGGATCGTTATGTCTCCGCCCATCATTTCCGCGAGACGTTTTGATATGACAAGGCCAAGTCCAGTTCCTCCATGTTTTCTTCGGGTGGAGGAGTCCGCTTGGGTAAATGGCTGGAAGAGTCGTTGTCGCACGTCTTCTGGAATACCGATTCCGGTATCGATAACGCTGATACGTACGATGGAGTGCGTGCCCGAGCTCTCGTCCGCCCGAGCGCGAATTCGCACCTCTCCCTTGCTGGTGAACTTGATAGCGTTGCTGACGAGGTTCAGTATGACTTGCCGTACCTTTCCGGGGTCGCCGATCACAAACTCTGGCAAGGTCTCGGAGTAGTCGAGGTCGAGGGTCAGGTTTTTGCCCGAGGCAATGGGGGACGTGAGATTGAGAACTTCTCCCAGCAGCTGCTTGAGGCTAAAGCTCACAAGTTCCAGTTCTTCGCGTCCCGCTTCGATCTTGGAGAAGTCGAGAATGTCGTTGATGATGGAAAGTAGGGAGTCGCCCGAGGTTCGGATGGTTTCCACGAAATCCCGTTGTTCCTCGTCGATTTTTGTCTCGAGCAGGAGCGACGCGAAACCGATTACCCCGTTCATCGGAGTTCGCAATTCGTGACTCATCATCGCGAGAAACTCGCTCTTGGCCAAATTCGCTTTTTCCGCTTCCTCCTTGGCTTTGAGGAAGGCGGCAGTGCGTTTGTTGACGGTCTCCTCGAGGCTCCTGTTTTGAGACTGTAGTTCGCTCCTCAATACAAGAGCGTCCAGTGTCGTGGCGGTAAGGGTGAGCGTGAGGGAAATTTGGTTGAGCACGATGTTGTGCTGCTCGCTAGGGTCGACGTCTTCGAAAAGCCCTATGAACATTCCAAGTGTCCGGTCGCGAGTGGAAAGGGCGTGCAGGATCAGCTTTTTGCCCGTTTTGTCGTCGGCCCAAAAGAGCGGTTTTTGCTGTCGCAGCGCCCAGGCGAACGCTCCCTGCCGAATGGCGCTTCGCACTACTGATTGAAAGGAGGCGTATTGGGTGGTCGGACGTGTCTTGTGCAGTTCAAATCCGCCGTCTTTTTCATCTACCAAATAGAAGCCGATCGTCGCGAAATCTTGGATACTATCGAGCTCGTTTTCCGCGATTTGGATGACCTCCCTGAGGTTGGTAGCCTCGCGAAGCTTGCGTTGGAAGAAGTCCAGCGTCTCGAAACGGCTCTGCACATGCTCGTGCTTGTCTGGGGGGCGGGGATCCATCGCTACCTACTTTCGATCTTGGGGGAGAGGAAAACGTGGCAAACGCTATCGAGCTGCCGGAGCAGCTCGGCGACGATGGTAGAAAGTTTCGATTCGTCGAAATTGGAGTATCCCCAAGCCGCTTCCGAAAACTCGGGAACGAAGCGGTCACCCGATTCGCCAAGGTCGAGGGCGGACACGATGAAGTTCGCAATGTGCACGAGGCTCACGCCCCGCAGGTGGTTTCTGGCGAGCACGGGCTTGTTGTGGTGACGAACGAGGGTGACGATATTTTCGGGAAAACGCCAGTGTTGCAAAGCGGCGGCACCGACTTCGGCATCGTCGAATCCGAGAGCGGAATGGGCGGCTTGCTGGTAGTGAATTTCCTTTTTCTGGGTTCGCCTGTAAATGTCCTTAGCCTCCTCCGGGAATAGGTTGGCGATGAGCGGTCGACCGATCTTGTGCAGGAAGCCTGCGAAGAAGTGACGTTCCGTATTGGCGTCGCGACTTTCCAAGGCTATGAGCCGGGCGCACAGCCCGACTGCGATATTGTGCCTCCAAAACTGATCGGTGGGCACGGGAAACTCGGGCGTCTGCTTGAGGACGCGTGGCAGGGAGAGGGAGAGGCTGACGTTGCGCGTGTTGCGCAGCCCAATGACGCTCAGCGCGTCCGGGATGCTCGCGATGGTGATGGGATAGTTGTAGAAGCAGGAGTTCGCCAAGGCGAGAAACCGGCTCGCGAGATCGGCATCCGACTCGACGATGCGGGCGATGTCTTCGAAGGAGGATTCGGGACTGTCGACGGCGTCCTCTATCGCCAGAACGAGCGCGGGAAGCGGCGGGAACTTGTCTGCGTCCTCGAGTACGGGGTTGAGCAGGGAGATCACGATTGTGGCAGGGGATGGTCTGAGGATTTCGCCGACTCAAGAACGGCGATTTCCCTGACAGCGACAACCACCGGGTGGGAGGATTTGACGAGTTTAAATCGTTTCTGGATTTGCAGTTCGGCGTCTTGCTTGGCGATGTTGGAGGGATTTTTCACGGGAATCGATTCGGCCGAATCGGCGAGTCCCTCTACGTTCACGCTTTCCACGCCCCACATCATGAGGATCTCGATCTTCTTTTCGTTCAGCTTGGTTCCGGCCGGGAACAGTAAGCGTGCGTCTAGGTTGAAGACGTCATCAGCAAGGATGTCCCCGGCCTTGACTTCGTGTGGTGAACGGTTGGGCATGTGAAAGCGTTGTTTCTAAGAAACGAAGCTTTAGGGAACGGCTGCTTTTTGGCAAACCTTGCTAACCGTTGACCGGACTTTTCCAGCGACTTTGCGGGAGGTAGGCGAGGGCGATGAAAAACAGCTGCAGCACCCAAAATCCTGCGAGGTACTGGAAGGCGGAATTCATGAATCCGTAGGAGTGGAGGCCGATGCCGAGCATGTTGGTGCCCATCCAAGACCAGCTCGTCACGACGTTACCGAAAATCGCCATGGCCATGATGCCGCGTGTTCTGGCGAAGCCGCCCCAGCGGGCGTGCAGGATAATGACATTCCACAAGACCAGCAGGATGGCGCCGTTTTCCTTGGGGTCCCAACCCCAGAACCGGCCCCATGACTGGTCAGCCCAGATCCCGCCTGTCACCGTGCCGAAGAAGCTGAACAAGGTTGAGAAGCAGACGATGCCAAAGACGACGGAGGAAAGCATCTTGGCGACCTTCTTGTCTATCAGCTTGGTGGTAATTCCAGCAATGACGTAGAAGATCGCGAAGAAACCAGCGAAGAAGGTGGCGGCGTAGCCGAAGGTCACGGTCAGTACGTGCACTGTCAGCCAGAAGTTAGAGTCCAGAACGGCCTTCATCTGCTCGAGGGTATCTTTGCCGTCAATGAGATGGTGGGCGACGATCAGGCTCGCGATTCCGATGACCGAGGCGACAAAGCTGCCAATCCCGTTCTTGAATAGCTTCTCGATAATGAGAGCGAGCAAGGTGGCTCCCCAGCCCACGTAGATCGCGGAGGAGTAGAGGTTGATCACGGGCGCGTAATCGATGATATAGACTCGGAAGCCCATGCCAATCGTGTGGAAAACGAATACTGCGACCGTTGTCCAGTAGGCGGCTCGATTCAGCGCTTGGGAGCCGAAAGGCCAGGAGAAGACCGCTAGCAAGAAAACGATCACGTATCCAATGATGGATACATAGAAGGGGCTCAGGTAGTTGAAGAGTCGCTCCGCGGTGGCCTTGCTCGTAGCCTCTGGATCGATGCTTTCGATGGCTTCGTGCAGCTTGGGCAGGGCTGCGTTGAATGTCTCGGCGTCGCCTTGACGATAGGCGTCAACCAAAGTGGCGTAGTGTAGCGTGACTTCGCTGGGCTTGCCGTCCCGGGTGATTTCGTCGAGTGCGCTGCTCATTTTCAGCCACGTCTGCTCGCCATCGACGTGTGGCCTTGGGTGGGTGAAGAAGAGCGATTCGGATTCGAAGGTACGGTAGACCTGCATGAAGCTGAGCATGGGGCTGAGCTTGGAGGAGTCGAAATCTTCGCCGCGTTGCTGTTTTTCGGTTTCTTCGATCGCCGCAGGTATGATGGTTTGCAGGGCCGTGAGCTCCTCGATGAAGCTGGGAGATTCGCCGTGGTGTACGGTACGCGTCAGGTTGTAGAAGCGAATTACGTTGTTAGCCAGGTTGACGACTGCGTTTTGGTAGCGGTTTCGCAGCTGGCCTTCGATTTCGGAGGCTTCGACGGCGTCTTGGCGAATCTTGTCGTAGACGGTGCGAATTTCGTTGAGCGAGTAGTAGTGGTGGCTGCTGCCGGATCCAAGGAGCATTCGCTTGATCATCGAACCGCTTTGGTCTGGCTCCTTGTGCGGCAAGATCGCCCTCAAGCCATCGTCATGGATTCTGAATACAGGGCGATCGACGGCGAGTTGCGGTTGGAAAAGGACCTCCGCGAGCCACTCGATTGGCTGGTGGCGGCTGCCGTCTTGGTAGGTGGCCGTACTCTTTCCGTTTATTGCGAGGAGGGTGTTTCTCGCTACCGAATCGAGGGGTTGCACGCGGCCGTTGAGTACCACTGGAATCTGGCCGAACGAATCGTAGTCGAGCTCCGACTTTGGCGTTTGGCGCTTGTAGTTCGAGTATATGGTCCCGAAAAAGACCGCCAAGGCAATGATGGTGAAAAGGCTGCGTTTCATGCGGCTGCTTTCTTTCTTCTCTTAGAAAAACGTTGTAGGCTGATACCGAATTGGAGAGCCAATCCGAGGGTCATGAGTGAGCAGGAAATGTAGGGAAGGCTGCGACCGGGGTTGCGCACGACTTGCAAGATCGAAGTCTTGTCGTCGTTCATGAATCCTTGTTGGTAGAACGTAAGGTCGTCGTAGCGAAGCGGGTTGTTCATATAGATAAGGAAGTCCTGTTCCAAGCCAGTGTCCTTATCCAGCACAGTCACGTCGCTTGAGAAGTTTTTCGGGATATTAGTTCCGAGGTAGCGGTCGTGGCTAAAGTCCTTGAGCGTGATCGCATAGTCTAACATCTCCCGCTCGCGTCGCATGAGGATCGTGTATTCGCGTCCTCCATACGAAACCGATTGGTTCGGGATGAACTCTCGAACCAGCCAAGTTCCGAGGACCTCTGAGCTTTGCCCGTTCGATTCCTTGGAGAAGAGCGTTACGATAACCGCTGGCACGTTGCGGTCGTTCATCTTGCCGGTTTCTGCAATGGGGAGGGCGTAGGCTTGCAGTCCGATACCGCGGTTGGCGAGACGGGCGAAGTCAGGCGTCGACTCGTTGCGGCGCTGCATCACGGAATTCGGCATGAAGTCGTCTACGCTGATATTGAACGGAAGCCCGTCCACGGAGATTTGCTGTTTGCGCTCTAGCATGACCTGAGGGATCGCATAGACGCGATCCTTGTCGGGGTCGGTCGTGTCAACGATAGCGAGCTCGGAATCGCGGAAGCTTTCGGTGAAGTCGACGGTTTGCCCTTCGTCTATGGTCAGGCTTGCCTCATGTTGGAAGACACTGGAAATGAACTCTCCGAGCAGCAAAAGGATGAAGCCCACGTGCACCAGCCAGATTCCGATCTTGTCTGTGGTAAACTTGAAGCGGTAGACGATGGCGGCCGTCATGTTGATGAGCAGGACGAAGCCGATCAAGTAGCCGCCAGGCATGTAGGGAACGCTGATGTCGAGCGAAGGGATGTATTGCGTAACGAATACAGTGTAGAAATATTTCTCGGTCGCTCCATGGATGCCGAGATTCGCTTGGTCGATCGTGCCAAAGAGGATCAGGACCATCGCTAGGACGAAAGCTCCGATCGTCACTTCGAGCGATGCGAGAATTTTTAGAAGTGGTTTCATCGTCTTGAAACGCGGACCGAACCGCTAGTGGTTGTGCCCCTCGTGGCTAAAGTGAACGCTTTGCAGCAGCGCCGTGAATTCATCGCGTTGCAGGTCGACCAGTACGGCATCTCCCTTGAGCTTGAAGAAAAACGACTTACCGCCCTGTTCCATGATGGCGACTCGTATCCACTCCTCAGATACCGTCTTTTCGGCATCGGATTCGGGTTTCAGCTCGAAAACCTTGAACTCAAGGCCAGCGGGATTCTTGAGGATTCGCGTGGCTGCCGCCACTTTCTCGGGGCTCCAGGGCGCGAGTCCGATCTGCCCACGCCAGCGATTTACGTTGGCCACCAGTCCGCCAGTGTCGCCGGGGAAGGATGTAATCGAGAAGTCGGCGGGAGGATAGCCTTCCTTGGAGATGGAGTAGCTTGCGATGCGGATGGAGTTGCCGGCCGATTCCATCCAACCACTCGGGGCGGTAAAGGTGAGGTCGCCGAGGTGTTCACCATGGTTATGCTCAGCAATGCTGCCGGCGCTGGTTGCCTCATCGCCAAATTTCAAGCCACGCAGGAACACGCTGAAGGCTGGAATTTGGCTTTTCACGGTACTGAAAGGTCCCGACATCTTGAAGAACCAGCTTTGGCCTTGGTAGGGAATGACTGCGGCGTAGATGCGGTTTGAAGCCTCCGCGGCGCTTTTCGCCTTGAGGTCGAGGACGTAGGCGGTGGCCCGGTCGTCGAGATCGACTTCCACGGTGATCGCATCGAGTTCCTCTTGGGAAATTTCTGGAAGAGAGGCTTGGCGCAGCCAGCGGTTTGCGTTGGCGAGCAATCCCCCTGTGTCGCCCGGGAACGCGGTGACTGTGATTTCAGCGGTACCTGCCTTGTCGGAAAAGACATAGTTCCCCTTGCGGAATTGGGTGGGAGGAAGGGACTTCCACTGAGGGGAGGGGGTCCAGGCGATGGGTTCTGCGGCGGCGCTAGCGGCAGACGGCTGCGCGAGGGCGCGCGGCGGGTCGATGGAGCCCTTGTCGACGTCGTATACCTTGATTTCAGGTTTACGGCAGCCGGTAGGGAGGGTGAGCGACGCTGTCAAAACGCCGATCCAAGCTAGGCAGATGTAGGATCTCATATGAATCGAAGAGGAGATAAGGGACTCGAATAGCATAAATCAAGCAGGACCGGACTTTGGCGGAATGACTCTCGAAAACTAATACGTGGTATTAGTTTGAGTGTGGGCTTCGGGAAGGGTTGCCAAAGCGGATGGGAGCGGTCTAAAGACCTTTGCCACAGCGTTTTCTACCATGGCGAAGAAAGAATCCTCCCTCGACCGCGTCCTCGGTCGCATCGAAAGTCTCGACGCGACGAACCTCACGAACCTTGCTCAGAAGTTGGCCCGCGAACGGGCTTACTTAGAAACCGTTTTCAACACGGCCCTGGAAGGCATACTGGTAGTCGACGAAGAGGGGGAGGTCCAGTACGCCAACGAGTCGGGGCAACGCATGATCGGGCTCAGCGACAGCGAGGTTGGAACCACGTTGCTATGGCGCCTGATACCCGGCCTGCGCGATTCGCTCGGGCTGGAGGAGGGCGAGCCGCTGCGGGATTCAATCAGCTCCCGCGAGCTGGAGTTAACTTACCCTGAACAGCGTTTCGTGCGGATTTACTTTCTGCCTTTCAAGGAGCCTGTCGGCGAAGACGACAAGCAGTTCGTTGTGATGCTTTCCGACATCACGAACGAAAAGAGGACCAAGGACGAAACCATCGAATCGGAGAAAATCGCTTCGATCCTCCTCCTCGCGGCGGGGGTTGCCCATGAATTGGGAAATCCGCTCAATTCGCTCACCATTCACTTGCAGCTAATGGAGCGACAGCTCGCCAAGCTCGAATCCGGACCGGCGACTGGAAAGCTGGGAAACTCCCTTTCGGTTTGCCGCGGCGAGGTGGAGCGACTGGACGGGATCATAAAAAACTTTTTGGAGGCCATTCGTCCGCAAGAGCCGGACTTTCAGGTCCTCGATTTGAGTCTGGTATTGGAGGAGGTGCTGGAGGTCGTGGGGTCCGAGCTGAACGATCGAGGCATCACGGTGGAGGTCGAGGTCGTTTCCGAAGCCCCGATCGTGAGGGCTGACCGAAACCAAATGAAGCAGGTTTTCTTCAACTTAATAAAGAATGCGATGGAGGCGATGGGACCGGGGGGCGCCTTGAAAATCGTTTCCCGTTCCGACGAAGAGAAGATCTATCTGCGCTTCGGAGATTCGGGGGAAGGCATACGGCAGTCCGACCTTTCCCGCGTTTTCCAGCCCTACCATACAACGAAAAAGTCGGGCTCCGGATTGGGCTTGATGATCGTGCAGCGCATCATTCGCGGTCACGGCGGCCAAGTCGGTATCGACAGCCAAGAGGGCGTGGGAACGGTGGTGACCCTCGAACTGCCCAAGCGAAACCGCAAGCTGGTCATGCTGGAGGCGTGAGTTGTGGCGCTTTCCTTTTCCAACCGGTGGCGTGGCTTCTCCGAAGACGCCCATCATTCCGGAAGCATTCGAAATGCGTCTTCGGAGAAGCCGCGCCACCTTTTCGACCAATTGACCGCTGGGACCCAGTCCTCGATAAGTCACTTTGTGACAAAACTGCACACTTGACCATCCCCGAGCTAGAGCTAGGTTTGCGGCATGGTGCCAACTATTCTCATTGTTGACGACGAGCGGCATACTCGCGAAGGCTTGATGCAAGTCTTGGAGGAATCCTACGACATCTACCTCGCCGAGAACGCGGACGAGGCGTTTAACCTCATGGAGTCGGAGTCCTTCGATGTGGTTTTGACGGATCTGCGCATGCCTGGGAAGTCGGGCATGAAGGTGATCGACAAGGCCCTCGCCCTCGCGAATCGACCGCCCGTGATCATGATGACCGCCTACGGAGACGTCGATTCTGCAGTGGAGGCGATGAAACGAGGCGCCTACGACTTTTTGACGAAGCCGGTCAATATCGAGAAGCTGGAGATTCTGATCAAGAGGGCGCTCAAGTCGCGGGACTTGGAAACGGAGGTAGCTCAACTGCACGAGCGCCTGGACGTGAAGTTCAACTTTGACGGCATCGTCGGCAACTCCGCCGAGCTGACCAAGGTGATCGATCGCGTCAAGCTGGTGGCTCCCTCGAGGGCGAGCGTCTTGATCGAAGGCGAAACCGGTACCGGCAAGGAGCTGATTGCCCAGGCGATTCACCAAAACTCGAATCGCTCCAAGGGGCCCTTCGTGGCGGTGCACTGCGCGGCCTTGCCGGCGGCCCTGCTGGAGAGCGAGTTGTTCGGGCACGAAAAAGGTGCGTTTACCGGCGCCACCGAGCGGCGCATCGGTCGCTTCGAGATGGCGGAAGGCGGAACCTTGTTTCTCGATGAAATTGGTGAAATAGACCTCTCTACGCAGGTGAAGCTGCTGCGTTTCCTGGAGCAGCGCACTTTCGAGCGATTGGGCAGCAGCAAGTCCATCAAGGTCGACACGCGCTTGGTCGCGGCAACCAATAAGGATCTTTTGGAAATGGTAGCGAAAGGGGATTTTCGCGAAGACCTCTACTATCGCCTCAATGTCGTTCAGATTCGGATGCCTTCCTTGGCGGACCGGGCGGAAGACTTGCCGCTGCTCTTGAACCACTTCCTCAAGGAATTCGCGGCTGAAAACGAAATGGAGCCACCCACCTTCGAGCCGGGAGCGATTCAAGCCCTGCGTCGCTACGCCTGGCCGGGCAACATTCGCGAGCTGCGCAACTTCGCCGAGAACGCTGTGGTGCTGCATCGAGGCGGCGTCATCCACGACTACGACCTGGAGGCGAAGTTTCGGGGAGAAGGCCCGTCGGTGGACGGTTCGGGCAAGATCGTTTCGCCCCTCGACAAGGAGGAGAACGAGAAGCGCTTGCTGCGCGAAGCGTTGGCCGACGCCCGCGGGAATCGGACTCGGGCAGCCGCCTTGCTGGGGATCTCGCGGCGAACCTTGCACCGGAAGCTGCAGCAGTGGCCCGAGCTCGACGTGGTGGATCGCTAAGGGCAAGCGGGCTTTTGAGGGGCGAGGCTCGTTTGGCGACGCCATCGGGGAGCTCTGGTCCATGAGGGAGAGCGTCTTCGGAGAAGCCGCGCCACTTGGTTTGTATTGTTTCCGAGCTCGGTTTTTGGGCCTTTCCGAGGGGCTGAAATTTTTGCGGAATTTTCTGTTGACTTGAGGTCTTTGAAATGGATTCTGACGCACCTCTTCAATGAGGCGGGCGTAGCTCAGTTGGTAGAGCACCACCTTGCCAAGGTGGCTGTCGAGAGTTCGAATCTCTTCGCCCGCTCCACTTTCCCTCCGGGGAGGGTGCGAAACCCTCATTGCATGCGGGCGTAGCTCAGTTGGTAGAGCACTACCTTGCCAAGGTAGCTGTCGAGAGTTCGAATCTCTTCGCCCGCTCCACCTTTTGAAAAGCCTCCTCGGACCCGGGGAGGCTTTTTTGTGTTGCTGGAGGGATCGGTTCCACCCGGTCCTCATCGCAGGAGAGCAAGGCGCGGACGACGTAGAAGTCCTCCCTCCAGCTTTGGCATACTGACGCCAAGGCTCTGTTTCGGGCTTGTGCGTCGGGGAGGTTGCAGCTCCAATGCGCCGCGTGAAAGCAAGCGACCTCTTTTCCTTTCCTGACAGCATCCCCTTTGCCGATTTCTTCGCTCCCAATGCGCTGCCTTGGGAGTGGATTCAACAGATCAAGCCGGCGCTGGCTTCCGGATTCGAGGAGCGTTTGCCGGAGAAAATCCCAGCAGGCGTCTCGATCAAGGGCAAGGTGTTCATCCACGAGTCGGTGGAGTTGCCGCCGTTTTGCTCGATCGAGGGGCCGGTCTGGATTGGCGAGGGAGTTCAGATTCGCCCGGGGGCATACATTCGCGGCAATGTTATCATCGGAGCCGGGTCCGTGGTGGGCAATTCCTGCGAGTACAAGAACTGCCTGCTTTTGGAAGGCGTGCAGACGCCCCATTTTTCCTACATCGGAGACTCGGTATTGGGCAATCGCTCGCACCTGGGAGCCGGCGTTATATTATCCAACCTGCGACTGGACCAGAAGCCGGTCAAAGTGAGGACAGGTGATGGACTGGTGGATACGGGTATGCGCAAGTTCGGAGCCTTGCTGGGAGACGACGCGGAGGTCGGTTGCAATGCCGTGCTCAACCCCGGTTCCATCCTTGGTCGCAAGGCAATCGTGGGCCCCTTGATTCCATTTGTGGGCACCCTAGGCGAAGGGCGCATGCTTCTGGGCAAACCTGCCAGTCGTCAAGTTGACCGTCCGGAATAGGCGGGGCTCAATACGATCTTTAGGAAGCGACCTTGCCCCGCGAAAAATGGTTCGAGATCGTGCCGCAAGGACACTTCCCGCGCGCTCGGAAAACCTTTCGCTTGAACCCGCCGCCTGCCGCCGCAAACTCCCCCAGCTTTCCCACCGCACTTTAGACATGAGAATTCTTTCAGGCATCCAGCCTTCGGGCATCCTTCACGCCGGCAACTATTTTGGCATGATGAAGCCATCGATCGACCTGCAGGAGCAGGGCGAGGCCTACTACTTCATCGCCAACTACCACTCCATGACCTCGTTGACCGACGCCAACCTGCGTCGGGAGTACACCCAGCGCGTGGCTATCGACTTCCTTGCTTGCGGCTTGGACCCTAAGAAAGCGGTGCTTTTCAGGCAATCCGATGTGCCAGAGCACGTGGAGCTCTCATGGATGCTCTCTACCGTTTGTCCGATGGGCTTGCTGGAACGTTGCCACAGCTACAAGGACAAGATCGCGAAGGGGATTTCACCCAACCATGGCCTTTTTGCCTATCCAGTCCTCATGGCTGCCGACATCCTGATCTACGATGCTGACGTGGTACCCGTTGGGCAGGACCAGAAGCAGCACGTGGAGGTGACGCGTGACCTCGCCAACAAGTTCAACGACCTCTACGGAGAAACCTTTGTAGTACCCGAACCCCGGATACGGGAAGACGTCGCCAAGGTGCCCGGAGTCGACGGTGGTAAGATGTCCAAGAGCTACAACAATACCATCGACATCTTCGGCGAGGAGAAGGCTATCAAGAAGCGCATCATGAGCATCGTGATGGACAGCCGCGGCATGGACGAGCCCAAGCCGGACGCGGAGGAGAACAACGCCATCCAGATTCTCAAGTACGTCGCGGACGAGGAAACCTACACGGAAACCGTGGAATTGCTCAAGGCCGGCGGCTATGGCTATGGCCATGTGAAGAAGAAACTTTTCGAATGCTACTGGGATCACTTTGCGGAAGCTCGCAAGCGTCGCGAAGAGCTTTTGGCTAACATGGACTACGTCGAGCAAGTGCTCCGCGAGGGAGCCGAGAAAGCCCGCGGAATCGCCTCGGCCGTGAACAAGCGCGCTCGGGTTGCCTGCGGACTCCAATAAAGGCTGTGAAGCGATTGCGATCGGAGCCGATGTAGTAAGTTGGAAATCGAGGACGAGGTTCCCAATCGGTCCCTTAGGCTTGTATTTTGCTGCTCTTGATTTCTCTTAGCTAAACCTTTCGTTTCTTTATGCCGGACCCAAGCAAGATCAGCGTCATGATCGTCGACGATTCGCCGACGGCGAGGCGAATCCTTACGGATATCGTCAATCGCGGGCAAAACATGGAAGTGACCGCGGCGGTCGCGGATCCCTTTGAGGCAGTTGCCCAGCTCAAGCAGCAAACGCCGGACGTCATGATCCTAGACGTTCAGATGCCGCGCATGGACGGAATCACCTTCCTCAAGAAGCTGATGGTGCAGCACCCGTTGCCGGTCATCATGTGCTCCAGCCTTACCGAGGAGGGCTCGAAAACGTCTTTCGAGTGCCTGGAAAACGGAGCGGTAGAAATCATTGCGAAGCCGCGGGCCGCTACCAAGGAGGTCATGCACGAACTGGAGTTGCGTATCCACGACGTCATACGCTCTGCTGCGGTCGCCCGCTTTCGTTCGCGCTCGGGAAGCCTGGTGTCCAGTCGATCGGAGCAAAAGGCTCCACCTCCGGCCTTCGTGCCGCGAGCCAAGCTTTCGCCGGACGAAGTGATTCCGCCGCCGAGCCTCGATGGTTATCGCAACATCCCCGTGACTGCCCAGAAGGTCATCGCTGTCGGGGCCTCCACAGGCGGCACCGACGCGATCAAGGTCTTCCTGGACTCGATGCCGGAAAATTGTCCGGGAATCGTAGTGGTGCAGCACATGCCGGAAGGCTTCACTGCGTCGTTTGCGAATCGCCTCAACGCGACCTGCAAGGTACGCGTGCGGGAAGCCCGTAACGGGGACCTGGTCGAACCGGGCCTCGTGCTCATCGCTCCCGGCTCGCACCACATGACGCTGCGCCGCGCGGGCAGCCGCTACACGGTCGAAGTGAAGAATGGCCCCCTCGTGAGCCGCCATCGCCCCTCGGTGGACGTGCTTTTTCGCTCGGTTGCCCTCAGTGCCGGTCGCAACGCGGTGGGCGTCATCCTTACCGGAATGGGCGACGACGGAGCCATTTGCATGAAAGAGTTGCGGGATTCCGGAGCTTACAACTTTGCCCAAGATCGAGACAGCTGCGTCGTTTTTGGCATGCCCAACGAAGCCATCAAGCATGGCGGCGTGCACGAAACCCTGCCGCTGGAAAAGATTGGCCCGCGCGTGTTGGCCAAGATTCAAGGGTAAAAGCAGGGTCGTCTTCGAACCCTAGCCAGCGACCGCGGAGAATAGGTCCAGCAAGAAGAACGCTGGCTGAAGTGAGGGTTGTCGCCTTTGGCTCGGTTCAGCGCTACGGATTGTGCCCAGAGGGGTGACGATTGGCTGCCGGAGGTGATACCTTAACCTGAAAGACTCATGAACTCGTTTCCCGAATCGCCCGTCACCCGACTCCAGCAAGGCTTTACCTTGCTGGAACTCTTGGTGGTGACGGCCATCGTCGCCATATTGGTGAGCATCGGAGGAACGGTCTTCTTTTCCCAGCGTAACACCGCGAAGTTCGATCGGGCCGAAGCGGACCTGCAGGTCATCCAGCAGGGGCTAGAGGCTTACAAAGCGAGGTTCGGAAGGTATCCGGAGATGCCGGAAACATTTTCGAACGCCACGATTTCCACGGAAGAAGAGTACTTGCTCAATGCGCTTTGCGGACAGATCGGACCTTCGGGAGACATCATCAGCGGGTCTGGAATTCCCGTGATGCTCAACACCTCGCTGCTGAGCTACGGGAAGGCGGGCTTGCCACTGTCGGGAGTTCAAAAAAATTCCATAATCGACCCATGGGGCAAGGCCTACCAATATGACCCGGAACCCAAAAACGAGAGTGACGATTTGCTTTTTGGATACGAACTAAGTTCAGCTGGGCCCGACGGAAGCTTTGGCACGGAGGACGACATTGTTGCCCAATGAATTCGGCAAAGCTCAAAGATCAGTTGATTCCCGAAAGGCGCCTTTGTACAGCTGGCGCTCGCGCCCTGCCGCGTCTTGCCGAATCCATTCATCCTGCAATGCGGCGTGGCCCAAGCTCCAGCCCTATCTCGAAGAGGACTGTTCGGGCAAAGGCTGCCTTCACTCTTTTCGAGCTTCTGGTTACCATGGCAGTGATCAGCGTGCTCGCCGGCATCGGTTTCTACTCGATCGCTCGCGGGACGGAAGACCGGGCCTTGGAAAAAGGAGCGGACATCTTGCACTCCATGGTGCGAGTCGCTCGCACCCAAGCCATCACCAACGGCGTGCATTCCCGCTTGATTATCAACGCCGACCCCAACGACCCAGAATCCTACTTGAGGCGAATAGGGGTGGTGATCGAGGATCCAGAAAGTGGATACGTCAAGGCCGTTGACCGCGGTGCCTTGCTTCCTGAGGGCATATACTTGGTGCCTCAGGGCGAGGGAGTGCAATTCCCTTCAGGGTGGCCGGAGACGGGGCGACGTAGCGTTTATCGCAAGGCAAATGGCGATACGACCGACGACACGGCGGTTTACGCCTTCGATTACCCTTTGAAGGACAGAATCCCCGAAAACACTGCTGGAAAACCGGATTGGATTTGTATTCAGTTCGCTCCTAACGGAAGGCTATCTACCGTAAATTGGGGTGGTGGCGGAGGGTTGGTTCCTCTGTCAAACCAACTGGTGCTGGCGAACGGTCGAATGGTGAGTGGTAATTTGAGTGTAACGAACGTGAACGATTACATCGGGATCGCATTCAAGCGAAATGGATCGAGCTATCAGACGCGGGAGGCAGATTTAGTCGATGACCAATAGTAGGAGAGGCACTAGGCTTGCTTTCACCTTGCTCGAAGTGGTGGTGGCCTTGGCGATGTTGGCTCTTATTGCAGTGCCTGCCATTGGCTTGGCGACAATGGCGGTTGGTAGCAGCAAGGAACAAATGGCGACTGGTGCTGCGTCAGAGCTCAAGGCTCGCGTGGATACGGCCCTGCGAGCGCTCGCGGGGGAGGGTGTATTCGCCTCTGGTTTTATCCCCACGGATGGAGATCTTAGTTTTGTGGGGAGTCGGGATCTGCGTTTTATCGAAATCGAATCTGGTGCGTTGGATGTAGATAACGATCGGCACTATCGCATATTCGTGCGGGAACCAGAAGGGTATTCCTACAACTCAACTGATCCTTATCGCATTGTCGTTTATGAAGTAATCTGGCCTTACAAGTCCGATGAGCTGGGCGAAAGGAATCAATTATTCTTTGCCACGGTATTCAGGAAATGATGACACCAAAAAAAAGGCGTGCGTTCACTCTGGTTGAACTTGTCGTGTCATTGGCCATTACCTCGGTGATCGCGTTTTTCGTTTTCAGTTTTGCCGCAAGCCTCGCCGATCTTTGGCGCAATACGGAGGGTGGTGTGGACACGGAACTCGATGCACAAATTGCGCTGGATCGAATCGTCATGGATCTAGAAGCTGCCATTTTTCAAGAGCGTCAGGATCCGTTAGGAAATGCGGTTCCGATGTTTGCTTTATCGGCGATCGCCAAGGGTGATGACGATCCCTATCAGGTTAGCTTTTCGAATCGTTGGCAGGATATTGACGAGAGTGCTCGACCAGCTGAGTGGCACTTTGATCCGGGGCAACACCGCTATGGTTGGGCTGGCTCGTGGCTCCGTTTTTTTACGGCAGCTCCCTCGTTTAATGCCGTTGGTTATCAGGTTATTCGAAGACCCGCCTTTGGGGATTCATCGGTGGATCGCTACCTTCTACATCGAAGCCTAATTCGCCAAGACAATACCATAGCAGGGGGATTCGACATCGTGAACGGTAATTATCAGGATGGAACCACAGCGAACGCCATTGCCAGCCCACGACTAGACTCCGCCATCCTGGAGGATGTCGTTGACTTTGGATTGCGTCTATACGTCTTCGACGAATCGATGTCGGGAACTGATGATTCCCCACGCGGTTTGCGTCTGGTTTTTCCCGCTGATGCCAATGGGAATTTGGATATAAACGACAAGGAACACCTTGGCTCCACTTTAACGGGAAACAACTTTGGCAGCCGCTATCCAGAGGTAGCCGAGGTTTTTCTACGCGTTTTGGATGATGTTGGCGCCGATTTGCTCATTCGCCTTGAAGCAGGTGAAACTGTATCCGACTACAATGAAATTGTCGAAAAACACAGTCGACTTTACCAACGGATGGTTCGGCTTCCAGGTCGCGAACCGAAAGGATATACTCCATGACAAGAGAGCGTAGAGGTTTTGCGATTGTCTTGGTCGCGGCTTTAGCGGGCCTGATATTTTTGCTTGGAGCGTCGCTTGTTGTTGTTACGCGTCTGCAGACTGCAGCCGCGAGTTACGATCAACGGGTGCGACTGGCTCGCGAGCATGCTCGAGCCGCGCTCGATATTGCGATAGCGGAATTGCAGGAGGAAATGGGCAAAGATATCGCCGTGTCGTTTACTGCCGATACGTTAAGCGCAGCCGAACCAGAAGACTTTAAGGCGGAACGCATCGGTGCTGCCCGGGAACCATTTTGGACGGGTGCAAGCCAAGGTTCTGGAAACGTAAATTGGTTGGTTACGCGTAAGTTGGACGGTACCACGGCATTGCCGACTGGTGCTTTTTCAGGAGGAGAAGTAGAGCTTCTTGGCGAAGGGACAGTAGGTGACAATCCATTGTTGAAAGTGAAGGTTCCTACCGAATCGATTGCGATGAAAGGCGTGGATGGTTTCGCTGATGACTCAGCGCGAACCATTGGCAACTACGGATACTGGATAGGGGACCTCGGCGTAAAGGCGAGCTACGCGTGGTACGATCAGTTGGATGAGGTAGCGCATGACAACTATATTGGCGTGATCATAGACCCTGATCCGGATGTTCCGGATGACGAATACATCTTGAAAGATCAGAGAGATCGGTTGCGGCAGATGACGATATCAAAACCGGAAATTGAGACAGTCGATACTAACGACGAATCTACAACTCCTACTAATCCTGTTAGGATTGAATCTCTTGTGAGCGATTTTCAATTTCGTTCGGATTTTGGAGATACCAGCTCTGACGACTTGCAAGATGATCGATATCTAATCGATTTGGAGCAGGCCAATGTTGAAGACTTTTTTCATGACTTCACACCGCTATCGAAGGGATTGATGGTGGATAGTGAGAATGGTGGATTGAAATTAGACCTTTCTCTAGCGGAGCCGCCATCTGGCAGTGTTTACAATCAAGCCTACAAAGCGTATTCAAACTTCCATACAGCGAATCTCGCTTCCTATGACCAATTTGATGACTTTACTTACAGCCTGAGGACTGCAGGAGTCGAATCGTTGGGGGTGCTTCCGGCAATCACGCAGTTCAATCTAAACTACGCTATCTATTTCTCGTCGATTGAAGCTGGGCCTTCCGATATATCGGTTTCGGTAGAAGCGTCAGTAGAACTTTGGAACCCATACGTGAATGCAATCGAGTTCAGCGATGGCAATCTAGATGTCCTCATAGAAGGACTGCCAACTAGCCTTTCGGTTTGGTTGAATGACGGTACGCCGGAAGGCGCTCCCAATCTGATATTGAACAGCGTGGATCTGCCGTCGGCTCTCTCGTTTTCGATTGATTCGATTTCCGATGCTTCAAAGCGAATGAGGGCAGGAGAAATCACTCTCTTGTCTGGTCCATTGGAGGATGGTAGCGGCGGAGTGCTTTATGAATTAGCGTCGGGAACGGTGGATCTCACTAGGGCTGTCGTTCATACCTCAAGTATTACTCTGCCCGAAGCGTTGAGTCACTTCTACGTCAAGGTTGGCCTGGTTGGTGAGGCGAGCGATGTCGACCTAAGTGTTAAATTAAGAGACGAAGGATCGGATTTGCTGGTTTACAGTCCTACAAAATTTGTGCTTTCGAAGACTCTATTTGAGAACCCGGCAGTGGTGACCCCTCCTCGTTTTGGTTTCAGTTGGGAATTTGATGACCTTGCCTTTCCGCTCGGCGAAACGACCCAGCTTTTCGATCTATCTTTGGACGCTGCGATCCTGAAGGGGTGGGAGGCCGATGCAGCTGCCGACGTCAATATCAACCCCGTGTTCTCCACTGCTGCTGATGTTTTGTTTGGCGAAACAAGCACATTAGAAGCATCCAAATCTGACTTTCCGTTGTTAAAGCTACCCAAGCAGGCTCTAACCAACGTCGGCCAGCTTAGTGTTGCAACAGGTGTACGGCGGGATGCGCTAGCCCCGTTGATCGGCGAAGCTTTTGCGTCTAGCGACCAAAACAGTTTTTTTGATCAGTACTTCTTCTCTAGCATACCGCCAGGAACCACTGCTTGGGATTTCGGTGACAGTCTGCCAAATACCAATTATCGACCCCGTTCCGGAGTGGCTAGCTATACTGCGGACTCAGCCCAAGACCTTTGGGTGCATGGCATGTTCAATGTGCATTCGACCTCTACCGATGCTTGGGAGGCGATATTGAAAGGATCTCCGGTTTCGCAGCATCCATATTGGAAGGATATTTTGCCTGATGGTACTTTTTTATTTATGAACCACCCTTTGGGGGGTGAAGATATGAATGTCCTTGATCCTGGGACTGCACCCACGATCGAGTCACTAGAAGCGATACGCTTGAGCTTAAAAAAGAACGCTTTTTCCCTGACTGAGGCGCAAGTCGAGGAATTGGCGAAACTCATCGTTAAGGAGATTCGAGGTTACGTTGGAGCCAGTCCGAACAACCCTTTTGACTCGTTGGAGGAATTCGTCGATTCGGGGGTGTTGCAAGACGCCATCGAGGCTCTTGATTCTCATGAGGAGACGACCCTTCGTATCAACCCGTCCTGGGTCATTCCGGGCACGCCGGCGGAGTTTCGGCAGTCGACGATCTTGAACTTGATTTCGGGCATCCTTTCGGTGCGCAGCGATACCTTTCTGGTACGCGCCTACGGGGATGCGGTGGACCCGGCGGATCCCACCAACGTTTGGGCGAAGGCGTACTGCGAAGCGATCGTGCAACGGACACATGAAGAATACGGCGACGATGTGCCAGCATCGACCGCTGACATCGATCGCAAATTTGAAGTGGTGGCCTTCCGCTGGTTGTCGCCTTCGGAAATATGAGGCGGTTGCTGCGACAACTTTTCCTAATTGTTCCCTTGCTGTTGGCGTGCCAGCTCTCGGCTCAGGAGGAGGCTCAGCCAAGCTTTCGGGTTCTGGGTTATGGGGATGGGGATTTTCAGGGCATCTTTTTCGAGCGCGAAGGCGTGGAGGGGGACGAGCTCGTCGAATTGGTTTTTGTGCCCGACCGCAAGTCGCGGCCAGTCACGCTGGCTTCGGAACCGGGGCGGCTCTCGTTTTTCGCTCAGTCGCTAAACGCCCGGGGAAAGATTGAAAGGAGAGGGCTGGGCGAGGTCACCTGGCCTGCGGGGGCGGAGCGCGTCCTCGTCGTGTTCCTGCAAAAGGAAAATGGGGGAGATTCACCCCCCGAGTACGACTACCTGGTTTTCGATGAGTCGCCTGCAGTCTGGGGACCGCGCTGCGCTCGCTTTCTCAACCTCACGGGAGTGCCCTTAAACGCCAAGATGCAACGCTTCGAGTTTCCGGTGGAAGTGGGGGCTACCGACATCCTTTGCTTCGAGGGAGAGTACTCTGTGCCAATGACTTTGGAGCTCTCGCTTCCTTGGAAGGGGCGCAAGGAAATCGTCTACTCCGCGCGCTTCGTGGCCGACCAGTACTCGCCAAAGCTCCTCGTGGTAAAGCCGCCTCCGGTGGCAGGATCGTTCAAGGTGGTGGTAGAGACGATCTGGTAAAAACTTGGAGAAAGTGCGCAGGGGTGAAAGCCTAGACTACATGAGCTCAGGACTGGGGCCGATAGAGAAGTCACTCTAAGCTTCGTTGCAAAACGAAGTGTAACCACTCTCGATGCAGCATAAAATCGAAGCTTTCTCAAAAGACGGAGATGCGAGAGTAGCGGCCTCAGCGATGACGGCCACTGCTCTCGCGTCAGCTGCAGGCAGCCCATTCGTCGCGCGGCGGTCCGGCAAGACGGATTGTGGCCGTGTCGTGTTTTTTATTCACGGAACTCCGGGAACCGCTTCCGACTGGGAAGCGGTCTGGCGTGAACTAGCGGAACTTGGTTTCGATTGCGAGAGGGTTGCCCTCGATCGCCTCGGCTTCGGCGAAAATGCGGCTGGCGACTCCCTTGAAGATTGGGAAGGGCAGCTCGCTTCCTTCGAAACGGTCTTGCAGGCTGAGGCTCAAAGCGAGAGGTCGCTTTTCATAGTGGGGCACTCCTATGGGGCAGCCCTCGCGGCGGCTTTGGCCGAGAGGCTTGCGGTGCCTGGGAGGCTCGGGGGATTGGTCCTCGTTGCCGGAGTGCTTAGCCCCGATGAAGTGCAGTGTCGCTGGTATCATCGGCTGTTGCTGATTCCGTACGTTTCCAGGCTATTCCCTCGCCACTACGTGCAGTCGGCCAAGGAAATGTCGGCCGTCACGACATACCTAGCTCAATTGCTCAGGTTTTGGGATCGCTGCAAGGTTCCAGTGACCCTGCTGCATGGCGAGGAAGATCGAACCATCCCGTTCGCAAATTCTGAATACATCGCGTCCCGTCTTTCGGGGCGCAACGCAAAGCTGGTTCCCGTTCCTGGCGGAGGTCATGCCTTGATCCAATCCCACCCCAAACTGATAGCGAAGGAGATCGCAGCCTTGGTCGCAGGCGACTCCGTAGAAAAGGAGAATAAGGCATGAACTCTCGAGGGCAAACCACATGGAAGAAACGAATGGTTACGCTCGCGGTGACGGTATTGGTCGTCGGTTTGATGTACTTGCTGTTTCAGAACCTCTCGAAGTTCGACTACCGCAGTATTTTGCACACGGTGAAGTCCTATTCGGCCTTGTCCATCGGATTGGCGGTATTGTTCACTGCAGTTAGCTATCTATTGATGGGGGGCTACGATTGGTTGGGCCAGCGCTACATCGGCAAGCGGCAGAACTGGAAACGCACCCTGTTGGTTGCCTTCTACAGTTATGTGCTGAGCCTCAACGTCGGCTTGTCCATCGTCAGCTCATCGGCGGTTCGCTACAAGATGTATCAAGGCTGGGGATACAGTCCCAAAGATATCGCGAAGCTGATCGTCTTCGCGTCTGTCAGCTTTTGGTTGGGATTGGCGGTATTGGCGGGAGTCGCTCTCTGCGCTTCTGAAGTGTCCTTCGACGGAGCCTATCCGATCCCGGACGCGCTGGTTCGACCGGTCGGCCTGCTGATGGCCCTAGCGGGGGTAGCTTACGTGCTTGCTTGTCGCTTTTCGAAAAGCGGACTTTCCTTCTGGGGACGACGCTTGGCGTTGCCCGACTGGAAGGCGGGCATCGGGCAGATCGGTATTACCGTAGCGGATACGGTTGCAGCCGCGACGGCCCTCTATTTTCTCATCCCCGACCAGAACCTTAGCTTTTTCGCGTTCACGAGCATCTTCTGTATCGCCTTTTTTGGAGGACTGGTGAGCAGCACCCCTGGCGGTATCGGCGTGTTTGAAACGGTATTCCTGCTGTTTTTGCCCACGAGCGCAGACAACAACGAACTGCTCGCGGCCTTGCTGGTCTACCGGGCTATCTATTTCCTGCTGCCTTTGTTGGTGGCATGTTCGCTCTTTGCAGTGCTGGAGGGTAAGTCCGTAATGGGCGTAGCCGGGCCGCGCATGGCCAAAGCTCAAGGATGGCTCAGCGTGATTGCTCCGCGACTTTTGTCCGCTTTCATTTTCGCAGGTGGGCTGCTGTTGCTGCTCGCCGGTTCCCTTCCGTCCAACACTTTGCACGCTGAGTGGCTAGAGGGCTTGTTTCCGCTGCCCTTGATACAGCTCTCGCACTTCGCGGTCAGCTTGATCGGGCTAGTCCTTCTTTTCTTGGCCTACGGAATCAAGCGGAAGATCGACAGCGCCTACTATCTGACCCTGCTCGTACTTTGCGTGGCAGCTCCGTTATCCTTGTTGCGTGGCGACGGGATAGGAATGGGCCTGGTGCTGGCCGTGATGGCTGGGATCTTGGCCCCTTGCCGCAGGTATTTCTACAGGAAGTCATCGCTTCTGGACCTCAACATGGAATCCGGCTCGGTTCTGGCGGTGCTGCTAGCGGTCGGAAGCTCGATTTACCTCGGCCTTTTTGTCTACCACCATGGTGCCTACGAGGACCAATCGTGGTGGCAGTTCGAGCTTGATGGGGAGAAGCCGCGCTTCCTGCGCACGTCCTTCGGAATCGCTTTGCTCGGATTTTTATTGGCTGGCTACAAGCTCATCCACACCGCCCGTCCAGATGCCGGCGAGCCCTTTTGGAAAAAGCGCGAAGCGGTGGAGCGGATCCTGGCGACCAGCTCGGTCGCTTCCGCGAACCTGGCTCTCATGGGAGACAAGCGATTCTTCTTCAACGAGCAGGAAAGCGCCTTCATCATGTTCCGGATCAGCGGGAAGACATGGGTATCCATGGGTGACCCCGTTGGCGACCCGCAGGCGTTCAAGGAACTGATTCGAGAGTTTCGCGAGACGGCGGCCCGCTTTGGCGGGCAACCCGTGTTTTACCAAGCCAGCAAGGACCATCTCTTCAATTACGTCGACGTGGGCCTACGCCCGGTGAAGGTGGGCGAAATTGCGAGAGTTCGCCTCGCGGATTTCACCTTGGAGGGTTCCAAGCGGCAGAGTATGCGCTCTCGTTTGAAGCGAGCAGCCAAGAAAGGCTGCAGCTTCGAAGTGCTAAGCCAAGCGGATGCCTTACTGGAGATGAAGACGCTGCGGGCGATTTCGGATGAGTGGCTGACAGCCAAGAAGTCTAAGGAAAAGGGCTTTTCGCTCGGATATTTTGACGAAGCGTACCTAGCGAATTTCCGTATCGCGGTGGTTCGGGTCGAGGGTGAAATCGTGGCTTTCACGAACATTTGGGAAACCAAGTCGCGGCAGGAGCTATCGATCGACTTGATGCGTTACACCCACTTGGCTCCACCCAGCGTCATGGAATTTCTGTTCGTCGAGCTGATTCAATGGGCAAAGGCGGAAGGTTTCAGCTTTTTCGACCTCCGAGTGGCGCCGCTCTCGGGAATCACGGTCGGGAACGCCGTGCCCATCGCCCACAAGCTGCTGGACCTGGTTTTCAACCATGGGGAGAACTTCTACGGTTTCCGCGGCATTCGTTCCTACAAGGAGCGCTTCAATCCCGAGTGGGAGCCGATCTACGTGGCAAGCCCGGGAAGCTGGCGATTGCCCTTCGTGACGGCCGACGTTACCCGCGTGGTTTCTTCGCGTCCCGCGAAAGCGAGCGGGGCGGCAGCGTAGGGGAGTTGTCTCTCGGTTTTGTCCTTGCAGCGAGGACGGCGTGGCAGCCGCCCCTCCGCCGGGCTTTCGGAGGGGGAAGCGAAATTTGTTAAAATTGGGGTTGAAACCGGCGGCCAGACCGTCGAGCTTCTCCAACGGCCAGGTCCTATGCGATGCTGGACGGGCGAATCCCGCCAGGACCGGAAGGTAGCAACGGTAGTCGCGTTTCACATGCGCCGTAGGGTGCCTGGCCACCTTTTTTCCTTTTCGCAAGCGTCTTGGGACAAGCCGCCCCACCTGATATTCTCCAGGGTTGCTTCGCACAAGCCGCCCCACCAAGTTTCCCAATCAATGAGCCAAGGCTATCAGGTAATTGCCCGCAAGTGGCGCCCGCAGAAGTTCGACGAAGTCGTAGGTCAGGACCATGTGGTCCGGACTTTGAAGAACGCGATCGAGCAAAATCGCATCGCTCACGCCTACTTATTCGTCGGTCCTCGCGGTACTGGAAAAACAACTACTGCCCGCATCTTCGCCAAGTGCCTCAACTGCGAAGGAGGCCCCTTGGCGGAACCGCCGGAAGATTCCGAAATCTGCAAGGCCATCATGAACGGCACCTGCATGGACGTGCTGGAGATCGACGGCGCCTCCAACAACGGCGTGGAGCAGGTAAGAGCCTTGCGCGAAGACGCCCAGTACGCCCCGAGCCAAGGCAAGTACAAGGTCTATATTATCGACGAGGTGCACATGCTCTCTACCGGCGCTTTCAACGCCTTGCTCAAAATTCTCGAGGAGCCTCCCGAGCACGTGAAGTTCGTCTTCGCGACCACGGAAGCCCACAAGGTTTTGCCAACCATCGTATCCCGCTGCCAACGCTTCGACCTCAAGCCCATTCCCGAGGAGCTCATCCGCGAGCGCCTAGCTCTGATCTGCAAGGCGGAAGGTATCGAAGCGGACGAGGACGCCCTCAAGGCGGTCGCCCGCCTCGCGGACGGCGGCATGCGCGACTCGCAATCGATCCTCGACCAGATGATCGCGTTCTGCGGCGCTAAGATCAGCGAACCGGATGTACTGCAAGTGTACGGACTGGTCAGCGGCGAGCATATCGACGAGCTGGCAAAGTCGATCGCTACTGGCGACCACCCGCGACTTTTGGAGCTAAGCGACCAATTTGACGCTTCCGGACAAGACTTCTACCGGGCGTTGGTGGACTTGCAGGCTCGGGTACGTGCGGCCTTGTTGGAAGCCGTGCGCGGCGGTGGCAAGACATCCAGTCTGGGCGAGGAGCTCAGCACCGAGTCGCTGACGCGTTTGCTCGACAGCCTGCGCCAGAGCGAGTCCGGCCTGAAGTTTGGCCTCAGCGAAAAGGTGAACTTCGAAGTCGCTCTCCTCAAGGCGTCCGAGGAATGTCGGGCCCGCGCTATCGACGGCTTGATCCGCGAGCTTTCCAGCATCGCGGAGGGTTTGCCGGAGACTGCTGACGAAAAAAAAAACGACTGACGGTCCCGGAGCGTAAGCCCTACGTCAGAACGCAAATCGCTCCCGCGCCTGAACGGCTCGCACCTGTCGGAGCGCCGGAGGCCAGCCCTTTCGAGAACCGGGAAACGGAGGCGGACGAGGGCTACATCGATGCACCGAGCGAATTCGACCTAGCCGAAGAGCTTGGCAGCTCCATGCCCGTGCGTGACGAAGACGTAATTCCCGACGACGGCATGGAATTGCCGCCCTTGGAAACGGTCGAAAAGCGTATCCCCGAGAAGACGCGCGTGCTCATGGAGGAGCTCTTTCGAGCCAAGCTGAACAAGGTCCAGCGGGTAAACCCGAAGAAGATCAAGTAAGGGCGGAAATCGTAGCGCTGAACTTCAGCCAGCGAAATCAGAGAAAGGGTCTTGCTCTGCGGACGCTGGCTGAAGCTCAGCGCTACGGGGGACTTAGCTTTCTTTTTCGGGGCGGGGAATTTTGGCGATCCAGCTTCTCAGGGACTTGAGGTCCTCGTCGGTCTCGCTCATTTCGAGGTAGCTTTCGTCTAGGCTGAAGGATGTGAGCAGGTGCGCTTTCGCGGTATCCATGTCTTTGGTACAGCAAGCGTAGCAGCCAAGGTTGTAGTGAATGATCGCTTCTCGGGGAAAGCGCTTGGACGCGTTTTCGAGAATGATGCGTGCCCCCTCGATCCCGCTCGCACGTCGCGTGATGTAGGCGAGGTTAACGAAATTGCCGGGGTCCGAATCGTTTCGCGAGGCGAGGATATTGGCCACGGGCAAGGCGTCCTGCCAGCGTTTAGCTTCCATGAAAATGGCCAGCTGCATTTGCAGGAATTCGGTTCGGGAGGCATAGGTCTCGCCTAGGTTTGCGAGCTCTTGCAAGGCTTCCTCGACCATGCCGAGTTCCCGGTAGCCGTTTGCGTAGGTGAGTGCTTTCTTGAAAAGGATTTGTTCGCGTTCGCTCAGCATGCTGTTGGGCCGAGAGCCTAGGTTTGCTGCTTGGCTTGGCAATTGCGAATCGCACGCAAACGGGCCCAGCCAGAGGCTGGACCCGCCGTGTGTGTTGTGTGTGGAAAACGGATCTCCGAGCGAGGTGACGTTTCTACGCCACGGTCGATTGCCTTGGTCGGCTAGGCCGCGTCGTCTGACTCTGGCTTGCCAGGGCCTCTACGGCCGCCGCGCTCGTGCATTTTCTGCAGGGCTTGCAGGAGTTCCTCGGTATTGAGCTCCCCGTCTCCGCTGGCGTCGAAATCTTCGATCAGTTTAGGAGCGAGCTCTTCGGGAGCAGGGGGGCCGCGCCGCTTGCCCTTTCTGGGGCGGTCGGTGGATTCCTCTCCCTCCGGTCCTTTGCGTCCCATGCGAGGACGATCGCCTTGGCGAGCTGCCATATGCTTTTCTCGGATGCCTACGAAGGCAGCGATGAGTTCTTCCTGATTGAGGCTGTTGTTTTCGTCCACATCGTAGTCGGTGAACATTTCTACCACCACGGCTTCAGGATCTGGTGGCGGCGGAGGTCCTTCGGGGCGAGCGAACAGGGTTGAGCTGAAAAAAGCCGATCCCAAGGCGGCGAGAGTGAGTAGTTGTGCTTTCATTACGATTTTGGTTTTCCGATGTTAATTGTGGTTGCGACGGCGGGTTCGCCGTTCGATTCGATGCTCGGATTAAACCGCGTCGGGATTACCGCTTCATTACCTTCCCCATTACAAAATTGTAATGAATCGTGACCTTGATAGCTGGGGCATTTATTGCAGGATGGCTGTTATGAAGGTATTGCTCGTCGAGGACGAAAAAAAGATTTCCGACTTCGTGCTCAAAGGACTGAAGGAGCACGGTTACGTCGTCGAGTTAGCGGAAGATGGGAATGACGGCTACCTGCACGCAACCACCCAAAGCTACGATGTGGTCGTGCTGGATATCATGTTGCCTGGGAGAGATGGCTTGAGCATTTTGAAGTCGCTGCGGAAGTCGGGCAATACGGTGCCTGTGATATTGGTAACGGCTCGGAGCGAGCTGGATGAGAGACTGGAGGGCTTGAACCTTGGAGCGGACGACTACCTCACGAAACCCTTTTATCTGGACGAGCTGGTCGCTCGCATCCAAGCCCTGCACCGTCGCTCCAGCGGGCAATCGCTTAGCTTGATGCAGGTAGAAGACCTGACCGTGAACCTGAGCACGCGAGAAGTGATGCGAGGCGGCGACTCAGTGGAATTGACGACGCGTGAATTCAATCTGCTCGAATACTTGATGCGTTCCCCCGGCCGGGTGCTGACCCGTACCCAAATCCTGGAACATGTTTGGGGCTACGACTTCGACCCGAGCACTAATGTAGTGGATGTGTGCATACAACGACTACGCAAGAAGGTCGATGCGGGGCAGGAAACGCAATTGATCGAAACGGTGCGTGGGGCAGGGTACCGAATGCGCAAGTCATGAAATCTTTTCGGCTCAGGATTATCCTTTGGACGAGCGTGATCGCGGGCGCCGTGATGTTGGCATTCGGCATTGCGGGAAACCTGGCTTTCAAGCACATCAAGCAGGGGCAAGTGGACGATTTCTTGCGAATCATGGTGGAGCGCGCCCATCCGCCTCCTAGCCACGCTCGCTACTGGAATCGCTTTGGGCCGGAAGCGGTCAAGGAGCTGCAGAAACGCTTTGGCACAGAAGTCTTTATTGCCGCATACGGCAGGGAGGACGTCGGCGAGCAAGCAGCTTCAGAGCTCACCGTGGTTTCATGGGGCCAATTCGAGGAATTGTTTTTGGATCGATCCGCGTTGCCGCGCTCCGAGGGTAGCTACGATCCGTTTGAGGACCGTCCGCGTGGTTCGCCATCCGGTCCCGGCGGCTTCAACGGCAGGGAACGCGGTTTCCGCATGGAGCAGGCGCGTCCCGAGATGCAGTTCCTCTCCTGGGTTCGCGAGGGTGATGGAAGCCATTGGCGTATCGCTGCGGTGAAGCTGAGGGGCTACAACGTGTTGGTAGGGGTCAACTACGAAACGATTCGAGAAGACACGGCCCTAATGCGAAACGCCTTTGCAATCGCGTTCCCGGTTGCTCTAGCCGCTATGGCGGCGTGTATCTGGATTTTTGTTACAAAAGCGATTTCGCCGGTTCGCCGCTTGAGCGATACGATTGCTTCCGTTTCCGCTCAAAGCCTGGCAGCACGAGTGGATAGCTCCGGCGAATACAGCGAGTTCGCCTCTCTTATCGAACATTTTAACGGCATGCTGGAGCGACTGGAACGCAGTTTCACGCAAGCGACCCGCTTCAGCGCGGACGCGGCTCACGAACTGAAAACGCCCTTGGCCATTTTGCAGGGGCAATTGGAAGTCGCCTTGCAGCAGGCCGAGGACCGCAGCGACGCCCAACGGTTGCTAGGGGGGCTTCTAGAGGAAACGCACCGGCTAAAGTCGATTACCCGCAAACTGCTCATTCTTGCGAAAGCCGATGCGGGGACCTTGGAAATCCAAGCGGAACGAGTCGACCTTGCGCAACTGGTAGAGGATGTCGTTGAGCTCGCTCGCGACGACGAGCCGGAGGCCAAGCTGCGTTTTGAGGTTTCGCCGTCGGAGCAAAAGCTGGAGTCGCTGTGCGACGAAACCCTCTCCCGTCAAATCCTCAACAATCTGGTGGGAAATGCCTTGAAGTACCGCATGCCGCGAGAGTCGGTGGTGACCGTTCGCCTCGAGGCGATCGGGGACATGATCGCGGTCGAGGTGGCCAATCGTTGCGAGCCGATGGACAGCGATACCCGCTCGCGACTTTTCGACCGCTTCATCCGTGGAGACGCGGCGCGCAATCGGGCGGTGGACGGAGCGGGTCTAGGACTGAGCCTTTCCTTGGAGTTCGCCAGGGCGCAAGGCGGGCAGCTGTCGATCGTGGGGGACGACCCTGCGGACCTCTTGCGCATACAGCTCCAGCTGCCTGCTTATCGGGGCTCGCGATCAGCGGCGGATTGACCTCGCTGGCGGAGTTCTTTAGGGCTTGGGCGTTTATGAATTCCAAGCTCTCATTGCCCCGCCTTCACGCCTTCGCCCGTCTGCATGCGATTGCTCTTGTCGCGCTTGCTGCTTTCGTTGGCGGACAATTCCTGGAAGCGAAACCCAAGAACAAGTGGAAGTCCGAATACGCTTCCAAATTTGGAGTGATGTCCCCTGGGCCCTCGGGCGCGTTTCGCGTCTACGCCGAGACGACTTACATTTATCGCAACGTCGACAAGGAGTACGTGCACGGGTTCGAGGTGACTCGAAAGGATCAGCAACGGTTTATGGGATATTTCGAGATCCGCTTCCCTGAACCCATCCGCGTAACGCCTGAACTGGAAAAAGCGTTCACTGTCATGGAAGGCGGGAAGTTCATCCGCTCCAACTCTGAAATCCACTGGAAGATTTACTCCAGCCCCTTCTGGTTCTCCGAGGACGACCCGCTCGGGCAGTACGAGCTGACGATCTATATAGATGGGGAAGTGTACCGCACTGTGAAGTACGATGTGGTGCCCTTCGAAAGCGGCCTCACGTTCTAGAGGCAGCCGATGGGCTCGCTAAGCCCGACGAGTTATGGGACGTTGGGTTTTTACAAGTTTTGTAAGATGTCTGCTTGTTCTTACAAAACAAGGGACGGCTGATGTCTTATCGTACGATTTTTTACCTTGCCTAAGTCTTTGCTGCGCAGGTGCGTAACTGGGATTTAACGTTGCATCTTCGGCTTCGGGTATGCCGCTTGCTTACTCGAGGCCAGAACATCGCGATGAAAAAGACCTCAGTTACTCTCTTAGCAGCTTCAATTCTCAGCCTTGCCCCGATTGCTTCGGCTGTTTCGTTCCAGGACTTGACCTACGGCTACGACGTATTCGTCAGGGGAGATGCGACCTTGGATGGCGCCAGCATCCACGGATCGATCGCCACTGGTGGTAGCTTGATCTTGGACGGAAACCAAAGCCTTTTCAGCAGCCGTCCCAACATCAGCGATTACGTGATCGCCTCGAAGCAGATCGAACTGCTCTCCACCGGGAACGGCGGGCAGATGGCCTCGAATTTGGACACGAATGCGATCCGCGTCGAAAGCTTGTCGGCAGGACAGAGCATCGATGCCTCCGGATTTAATGACGCGAACACGGGCAAGAAAATCAACTTTCAGCCTCCGCAAACAGGATCTGTCGGCTCCCTCGGCATCGATTTTTCGAGCTCGTTTTCCGCCTTTTCGGCTCTTTCCAACGCGCTTAAGAACACGGCGGCTACCCTGGACCTAGACACCGACATTCCAGACAAGAACAACTGGAACTACGCTTTGGGGACGAGTGGCATGGTAGACGTTATCAGCCTGACCGCCGCAGAGCTCCTGACGATCAAGAGCCTCAACTTCACCGCTTTGGCCGGAGCGACCGATAAGCTTATCATCAACGTCGACCTCACTGGTTTTGCGGGAACGCTCTCCAACACGCAAAACGGCGAAGAAGCAGCCGACCACATTCTCTGGAACTTCTACGGGAACAGCTTCGTGAACCTGGAGAACCAGTTCGTGGGGTCCATTCTCGCCGTCGATACCAGCGTCAACCACCACAACAATCAAATCAAAGGCATGGTGGTGGCCGATTCCTTCAACAAGTCGGGGGGACAGGTACACGTTCATCGGATCGAGCACGACATCCCGGAAGTGCCCGACACCGGTTCCACTGCTCTGATGACGGCGATCGCATTGCCTATGCTGGCTCTCTTGCGACGCAAGCTGCGCTGAAATGATCGATTGGTAGTCGTAGGGGCGAGACAAGTACAAGTCTCGCCCTTCTTGTATCCATTGGATCAGGACGTCAATTCGATGACTGTGATTTCTGGAGGGGCGAACAAGCGAAGCTGCGGGCCCCAGGACCCTGTCCCGCGGGAGAGGTAGAGAAACTGATCGGGAGCGAGCTCCGAAAGTCCAGGTTTCGCTTTGTAGGCGATTTTGGTGAGCAGATGAAACGGGGCGATTTGTCCTCCGTGGGTGTGTCCCGAAAGCTGCAGGTCGAATTTCCCGACAGATTCGGCATCGAAATCGGGTCGGTGTTTCAGCAGGAGGTGGAAAGGGATTTGAGACAAGGTATTCAAGGCCGCCTTTTCGTCCGGCCGCTGAGGGGAAGCGGGGTCCTCGACTCCAGCGACCGTGAGGTACTCGTTGACAGCCTGCGATCGGTTCCGCAGCAGGGAAAATCCCGCAAGCTCAGTGAGAGACATCGCTTCTTCCAAGCCGGCGTAAACCTCGTGGTTTCCAGAGATCGCAAATTTTCCCAGCGGAGCCTCGAGTTCTCTGAGGCTATCGACGAAGGGGGCCATTAATTCGAGGTAGCCATCGAACAAGTCTCCGGTGGATACGACCAAATGAGGTTCGTGCAGGTTAATGGACTGCACGATTTTTCTGGTCCGCTTCAATGAACTGCTGTCGCCGAGGTGCAGGTCTGAAATTTGGGCGATCCGGATCGGCTTGCGAAGCCCCTTCAGTTTCGGACTCCGCAGAGTGACTCGCTTGACGTGCACCCGTCTTGCTTCATAGGCGGCCCAAGCGCTGAGCGACACGGTGAGAATTGCGATTCCCAGGAATTGGGAACGGTCTGAGTAGCCGAGACCGATCAACTGCCCAAGGTCGCTGAGGCAGGTCAGGCTGAAGGCGATCCCGCTGATGCCTAGCCAAGAGTAGCCGATCCAGGAGAAAGGGAGGGATAGGGCAAGTCGCTTACGCCTCTCCAAATAGATAGCCGCGAAGAGCGACAGGAAGAGAAGGGTGAGCGAAGTGGCGAAGAAGACAGCGAGGGCCGGGAAGGCATTGGCTGCCGTGCGAAAGAGGTAGTAGTTGATGAGCCCGAGTATTAGCGGGACCAATACAAAAAACATGACGCGTCAACAAGCCCTAGCGCCACGCCTCGGCGAGCAAGGCTTCCATAGCGGCGAAAGCCCTCTGGGAGCTGATCGCGTTGTAGCGGGCACCGTCGGAGTTGGCCTCCGGATTGGTGAAGCTGTGCACGGTGTCGCTGTATTGCACCAGCTGCCAGTCGACGTTCGTGCCTTGCATGGTTTTAACGAATGTTTCGACGTCTGACTGTGGCACGTAGGGATCGTCCGCTCCGTGGAGCACCAGGACCTTGGCTTGGGTGGAAGCCGCATCCTCGGCGAGGGTCGGCGAAAGTAGATCGCCATGGAAGCTCACGATCGCATCGAGCTCTGCCCCGCTACGGCCAAGCTCAAGAACGGTGCCGCCTCCGAAGCAAAAACCGATGGCAGCGACTTTATTGGCGTTTAGCCCTAGTTCCTTGGCTTCCGACTTAAATACCGACAAGGCTTTCGCGGAACGAGCCCTCATTAGATCACGGTCTGCCCTCACCGCTCCAGCGGCTGCACCCGCTTCCTGTCCGTTGCTCGGGCGCGTCTGCACGCCGTACATGTCGACCATCATCACGATGTACTTGTCGCTCGCCACTTTGGCAGCCTTTTGCAGCGAGCCCTCGGTAGGGCCCATCCAATTCGGAACCATCAATATGCCAGGCTTGGAACTGTCGCCGTCCTTTGAATACACGATGGTGCTTTCGAACGTTGTTCCGTCCAGTTGGTAACGCACGGTTTTGCTTTGAAAGTTGGCCTTGGCGAAGAGGCTTGCTGAGATTGAGAGGAGAATCGGAAGAAGAAGGATTTTTTTCATAGGCAGTCGTTTTCAGTGCAACGATCTCTGGAGGCGCGAGATTGCGCAGCTACCATGCGTGCTCGTTCCAACCATGAGCAGCATGCCCTAGCCCTGGGTGATTGCAAACTGCTGGCAGAGAAACGGAAGCGCCTCCACGAGGGAGGAAAATTCACGATCTACGCGGCTCCGGGAGACGGCGTCGTGGGGGCACATGTCAGGGATGAGCACGGTGTACATGCCTGCTGACTTAGCCGATTGGATGCCGTTCACGGAGTCTTCGAAAGCGATGCATCGAGCGGGCGAGAGACCGAGTTTTTCGGCCGCTAGAAGATAGGGCTCCGGATGCGGCTTTCCATTGCTGACCTGATCGCCTGTCACCGTGGCGTCGAAGCACTTCAAAAGGTCATGGTGCTCCAGCTTCTTAGATGCGTAGCGAAAAGAGGACGAAGTCGCCAGCGCTTGAGGGATGGGAGAGCGAGCAATCGTTTCCAAGCACTCTTTTGCTCCCGGCTTCAAGGGGGGGCCGTCGGCTATCAGTTGCTCGTAGCTGGCCCCCGCAGCCTTCGTGAGGGCGTTGACATCGATTCCTTCGCCCAGATCTTGAAGCAGCTTAGCTTGGATGGCTCGGGCGTTCATGCCGATGAGCGACTGGAAGAGCTCCAGGTCGATAGTCGCCCCGATGGACTTTGCTCCCGCTTGCCAGGCGAGAAAGGAAAGCCGTTCGGTATCAAATATCAGACCGTCCATATCCCAGACTATTGCGTCGAATGCGGAGTTTCCACTCATAGCCCCCGAGGAAGCTGAAAATGAGGGTTCCTACAACTCCAAACCTTGCCATGATCCACGGTTCATCATAGAAAGCTTCCTACTGGAATCGTAGTTATGACAAGACGAGCTTCATCGAAACACTCCTGGCGCAAACGACTCGCTATCACGGGCCTAGTCCTTTTCACGCTTTACATTGCCTTTGGTATTTGGGGCGTTCCTGCGATCCTGAAATCGCAAATTCAAGGGCTTGGAAGCGAGACGCTTGGACGTGATGTGCTTTTGGAAAGAGCGACCTTCAATCCCTTCAGCTTGGAAGCGAAATTGTACGGTTTGTCGGTCGGTCCTAGAGAGGGTGAAGCAGGCAATCTGCTGGAGATTGCGAAGCTCTCCGCCAATCCGCAATTAGCGAGTGTTTTTGGTACCATCACCCTGAAGTCTGTGGAGATCAACGATGCCGATGTTTGGGTTGCCGTGGATCCCAGCGGATCTTTCAGCTTTCAAGATATCCTAGATGCTCAGGCAGCGGCTCCTCAAGCCGAGACGGATAGCGATTCTTCGGTTCCTTCTGTGATCGTGAGAAACCTCTCGCTCGAGAGCTTAAGGTTTCACTACAAGGATGCCAGCCTCGCGACGCCTTACGAGGAGACTTTGGCAATCGATCGGTTCCACGGGCGCGATATCGGTACGGTGGAAAAAAGAGGTATCAGCGAGGCAAATACAGCTGAGGCTGCTTTCCATTGGGATTTCGACGGAGAATTGTCAACGGGGAGCGGAGCCGCCCTAAAAGTTAGCGGAGGGGCCCTTAGCCTGGCTCCTTGGCATTTCAAGATTAAGACTGAACTTCTCGGCTTTCCGTTGCGGAGCTTACAGCCCTTTGTCGATGAAGCCGTAGAAGCTGAGGTCGCTGGTACTTTTGGTTTTAAGCTTACGCAGAATGTTGAGCTAAGCGAAAGTGGCGCAACGATCACGGTAGCGGGAGATATCGGAGTCGAAGGGGTGGAGGTTTCGGATGAAGTCCAGACCTTTGCGGTTTGGCAAACGCTGAGGCTGGAGGGTATCCAGCTTAACGCTCGAGAAATGGAGCTCGCAGTTGAACGCATCGCCTTGGAGGCACCAGCTTTCGAGTCGGTTCTGCTTCCAGACGGCAGCCCCAGACTTCCGGCGCTGAAAAGCGAGGAGGCGGTTGCCAGCAGCTCCTCCGGCGAGGACAAGGCAACTGCTGGCAACTTTAAAGCGTCGATTGATTCCGTAGTTGTTTCTCAAGGACGATTGAGTTTTGAAGATCAAAGCCTTTCCGATCCGTTTGAAACTGAGATCGAAAACATTGAGCTCTCGCTCTCCGCCTTGCAGGCCGCTCAAGTCGATGGCGCTTACGACGCGTCTGGAGCGCTCACCCTGGCGCTGAATGCCCTTGGAGGAAAGCTGGAGCTTGATGCTGCTTTGGAGTCGCTGCAAGGCCTCTCGAAGGCCTCTCTGACCATGGAGGGCGTGGAGCTGCGGCACGCTCAGGCTTACGTGTCGGAATTCGCTCATGCCCGAGTGGAAGACGGCGTACTTGGAATGCAGATCGATGCCGCATTGAATGCCTTCGAAAATCCGGTTGTGACGGGCTCGCTCGAGTTGGAGAAGCTTTTGCTGAAGGAATCGAAATCCGAGAAGGAAATCGCTTCGCTTGCGAGCCTGATGGTGAAGGGGGTCGATTTTCGGGGCGAGGACGTTACGATCGAAAGCGTGACGCTCGTAGAGCCATTGATCGCAACGTGGCAAGACGAGGCCGGCATCAATCTACAGCGCATCGCTAAAATCGAGCAGGAGGTGGAGCAGAAGGCGGAAGCGGTTGAGGAGAGCACCGGTTTGCGGTTCCGGCTCGCCCGCTTGGAGTTGAAGTCTGCTGGGGCTGGTTTTGTGGATACAACCCTTGTCTCGACTCATAATAGCCGATTGAGCAATTTCGATTTACTGGTGGAAGGAGTCTCTACCTCGTCGGACGAATTGGCGAATTTCAATTTCTCAGGTACAGTGGACGGGAGCGCTCGAATCGCTGGCAAAGGGAAGTTGAATATTGCGGATCCAGGTAAGTACCTCGACCTCGACATGAGCTTTCGTGGATACGACCTCACTTCAACGAGCCCTTACTGGGCAACGTATTTGGGGCGCAAACTATCGAAAGGGCAGTTTGAGATTATTTCTCGCTACGAAGTACGCGACGATCGCTTGGAAGGAAGCAACGATTTCAAAATTGACCAGCTAACGCTGGGAGAAAAAGTCGAAAGCGAGCGGGCTATCAATCTGCCGTTGGGCTTTGCCATCAATCTGATGAGAGATCCCAGCGGCATGATTTCTTACAACGGCTTGCCTGTTTCAGGTGATCTCTCGGACCCTCAAGTTAAACCTTGGGGCTTGGTCGGTAAGGCTTTCCGTAACTTGATTTTGAATGCAGTCGCATCGCCATTGAAATTTCTCGCTAGATTAGCGGGAGGGAGAGAGGACTTAGATTCGATCGCTTTTGCAGTATCGGAAGTCGAACTGGATTCGGTAGCAATGGACAAGGTAACAGCCCTTCGAAAGCTTCTGGTCGAACGCCCGGGCTTGAAGCTTGAGGCGAGCTTTTTACCGGATCCTGCGGAAGAGCAGTATTTAAAAGATCAATACTTGATGCACACGTTAGCTAATCCCCAGTTTCAAGTTGTGAGCGGGCTAGACTTGCTGCAGCCAGTTGACCGGGAGGCCCTGCGGGCTGCCGTTGAGAGCCGCTACGCTGAGATTCAAGCCGCCTCCGTAACAGAAGGGATGGAAGCGGGCCAAGGCGTTGAAGCGTCCGAGGACGATGCTGTCACCGTGGTCGAGGCGACTCCGAAGGGAACCGAATCCGCAGAATCGAACACGGGATTGGTAAAGCGACTCGCTCGTTTTATTGGATTCGGGAAGAAAGATAATCCTTCGCCTCAAACAAATGTTCAGCCCAAGCTCGCCTCCGCACCGTCGGAAAGTGTTTCGGACCTTGGCAAAGCGGAATCGAATCCAGTGGAATCGGTGAGCTTTGAAAAAATGCTGGCTGCAGTGGTCGAAATGACTCCAGAAGTAAGCCTTAGCAGTAATTGGATTGAGGACCTCTCGGAGGAACGTATCAGGAATTTTAAGACAGCTCTCTTGGAGGATGGAGAAGTCGAGGCAAATCGTATCTTTTCGACCGCGCTTGACGAGGCCGAAGCTTCTGGCGAATCGGGGGCATTGATCATTCGACTGACAGACTGACCTTTCGTAGCGGACTGCGCAGGATGAGATGAGTGCGGGAAAAGAAGCTACTGGCTCAGCGTGGACGAAGTGGAATCCGCCACATTCTTCGTCACCGTCCCGTCCGCCTAGGCGGACGGTCAGCGCACGAACTGTTTAAATTCCGTAAGCTCGATCGATGTGGTGTGTTGCGAGAAGGCTGCGAACGCGCTCGGACAGGGCATCTTTGGATACGACCCCTGTATGGCGAAAGTGAATACGGCCTTCTTGGTCTACGATCATTAGGGTAGGGATTGATTCCGCTTGTCCGAAGGTTTCGACGATGGACGGAGTTACCCGAGCGATACGGTAGTTGATTCCGGCGGATTCGGCAAAAGCTGCGAGGTCCTTGTGAGCTTCGTCGACGGAGAGGCCTACGATTTCTACGTCGCTTGTCGCGAATTCTTTTCTCAAGGCGATGAGGTCCGGGATCTCGGACTTGCATCCTCCGCACCAGGTAGCCCAGTAGACAAGCACACCGACTTTGCCGTCGAGATCGTTGCTGGAAAAGAGCTTTCCTTCGGTATCGACGGTGGACCAGTTCACCTTCTTCTCGGCTGGTTCCTTTTCCGCGACGACCGCAGTTTCCTCCTCGCTGAAAGCTCTGTCGGTCAAATTGGACACAACGCAGCTCGGGCAGTCGTCTGTACCGAGCCTGATGCCGATCCAGAACGCTGCTATCGTAATGAGTACGATTGTTGAACAGTGGCGTTTAAAGAAATCCATTCGATGCGTTTTGAACTATGCCAGAGAAACGACTCTGCCAAGGGAGTGATTTCGGCAATTTTATTGCATCGACCAATCGTCGCCTCTCTTTACAGTCAAGGCTAAGTTCCTGATTGCCTTATCCTTGCGTCGCAGGTCCGTAAAGAGGCAATAAGTTTTCCTGTCGCAGCCAGCCAGATTCGCCGTTTGGCAGCTCGATTTTCACCCAGCCGAGAAAGCTCTTCTGCCGTGTCACGATGGTACCTTCTGCGACCACGCTTGAAACCTGCTCGGCCTGCAGGTCCGTTGGGATTGAAAGCAAGGGGGCTTCGGCGACGACCAAAATAGAATCGGGTTCGCCGAGAGCCTCGTACTTGGACAGGGCCCATGCTGAAAAGTAGGCGAAGAGGCCGCTCAGCACGGCGAGCACCAGCAGGTAGGCTGAGGCGCGGCGAAGCGGCTTGACGTAGATGGTCAAGATCGCTGCGAAGAGAAGGAACCCGAGGGCCCAAATCGCTTGCTGCGATAGCGTTTGCCAAGCGGAGGGGGAACGTAGGCGAACGATGCGGTACAAGCCCTCGCCCTCGATCAGGGACTGCAACACTGGATCGTAGGCAGAGGTGTTTTGATGGGCGATTCTTAGATTCCAAGCCACGTTCTCGTCGCTGGGATCGAGGCAAAACGCGCTGGTCCAGTATGCCCAAGCGCGCGGCCAGTCGCCCATCTGGGCGAACGCCAAGCCAGCGTTGTAGCGGTGCTCGACCACTTGGGGTTCGGAGTCCAGGGCGCCGAGCCATTGGGCGGCGGCCTGCTCGAACTTACCTTGCTGGTAAAGCTCTGCCGGCTCCAAGTCATCGATTTCCTGGGCAATGCCTGAATGTGGATCGACGAGGGCAATGCAGGATAGAGCAATGGCCGGGAACCAGGACTTCACGCGAAATACCGAGCTTGGCTTGTAGTTCTTTCCCGGGCACATGCCAACGGCGAGCTTCTGTAGGCGTTCCCATTCTTTTTGGTCGATGTTGCCTCTGCCAAAAAGGAGCTGGTCGGACAACTCCCAGGCTTTGCTCCAATGCTTGGCGAACTCCTCGTTGCGCAGTGTCTTGGCAGAATTGAAAATTTCCAGCGGCGTCGGTTCGAGAGCTCTCACTGCAAAGTAGCGGCTGGCTGCATCTCGCCACCTACGATGGTGCTGCTTTTGTTGCTCGAGATCGCTGGGTGAGGCCAGTCGGCTGAGCTTGCGCAGTTGGCGCAGGGCGCGTCGTTCAGGCCTGCGAGGATCGACCAAGATGCTTTGCAGCATGGCCAGGACCAGCCATCCCGCGATCGGAGCGCTGACAGCCAAGAGCGTCGGCCTGAGCAGGGAGAACTTCTCGCTGGGCGCCTTTGCGCTACGCTTCGATACTTGCGGATCCTTGAGAAGTTGGGGTGGCTTTTGAAAGGTATTTTGGCCGGAGGGATTGAGGTCGTAGCTCGGAGTTTCGCCCGAGAACTGATCCGCGCTAGGCGCCCCCGCCTCGGCGGGAGTGGCCGTGCCCTGGGGGGATTGCGGAACGGCGGGAGTCACGGTCACGGTGCGAGAGGGCAGGCTGATCGTCTTGTAGGTTTCCTCCTGCGGGTCGAAATAGGTGTATTCCAGCGGTCCGAAATCGAAGGTTCCAGCCTCTGTGGGGATCAGCACGATGTCCTCGCTTTGGCTGCCGCTAAAAAGGTTGTCTTCGCTGAACTCGTTGTTGATCTCCGGCTGAATCGCTTTGAAGCGACTGGAGACGGAACGGGCTGGAACGCCAATGCCTGCTGGCCAATTGCCCGTGCCTTTGAGCTCCAAGGTCCATGTCACCGGTTCGCCAACCTGTACTTGTTCGGGCACTACGCGCGAATCCAGCTCGAATTGACCGACGGCACCTTTGAAGGATGCGGGAGCCCCTTCCGGCAAGGGAAGGATCTCTAGAGCGAAGGGATCGCTTTCGATGATAAAGGAATCGTAGACCGCCTCTTGAAAGATGTTACGGCGGCGGCCGATCACGACTGTCGCTTCCTGGGTAGCGGAGGGCAGTTGCTTGATGCCCGGCGAGGTCGCGATGGCTTTGGTCGTGTACAGCTTTATCAGGTAGGGGGAGCCTTGATAATTAACACGGCTCACTTGGCCATCTACCAAGCCACCGCTCACTATTTCGGTAGGATTCCATTCCGGCACGGAAAGGTCGGCAAGCTGATACTCCTCCTTGGCTCCAGCGACGTATTCCAATTCGAAGACTTCGCCGACGTAGATCTTGTCGTCTCGGTTTTGAAAAAGAGAAACGAAGACTTCATCCGGGCTGACGCCGCTGTTGCCCACGGTGGCTTCCACTACTTCGAAGCGGGCGGCTGTTACTTGCATTTCACCCTCTGAAGTCTGTACGCGAATACTGGGCAGGGTAACGGTTCCGAGCCTCAATGGAGTTGCTTGATAGTTGAGGATGACTTTTGAGCTGCGGCGACCGTTGATAATGTTGGTTGAACTCGATTGGCCGCGAAAGCGGAGGTCCAGGCCACTGATTTCCGGGAGTTCCGGTTGCCCTTCGGGTTGGCAGGAGTCGAAAAAGAGGTCGATGGCGTTGGACTTGCCTTGCTGCAGCGTGCCGCTGCTGGGAGACCAATAGACTGATTGAGCCCAGATTGTGGATACGCAGCCGGATACGGCGGCGAGGACGATTAGAAGTTTAGCTAGAGGGAAACGCATGGTTACCAATCCTTGGCATTGGGTTGCTGTTTCTTTTTTCCGCCCGTTTGGGCTTCCTGTAAGATCTGGTAAAGTTTTCCGGGTTGGTCCTGCTGGCGGAGCTGCTCCAGCATTTGCTTCAAGGCGGCGGTCTCGGCATTGACGGGTTCCCCAACTGCCTGTTTTCCGCCTAGGGTTTGCATTTCTTCTTGAGAAGGCTGCTGAGCGGATTCTTCGCCGTCCAACTCGACTTGTTGCTGTTCCTCAGGCTGGTCGAGCTCGCCCATTTGAGCGCCGTCCTGCGTGTTGGTCGCTTGGGTAGACTCGTCTCCTTCGCCTTGCTCGCCTCGCTCTTCCCCGCCGTCTTGGTTTTGCGATTCGCCGTTTTCCCCTTCTTGTTGCTGCTCTGCGTCTTCGCCTTGCTGGCCTTCGTCCGACTGTTGCGACTCATCGCCTTGAGACTGGGCGTCGCTCTCCTCCGAGTTTTCTGAGCCCTCCTCCGAGGAACCGGAACTGCCTTCCTGCTGCTGCTCGCCGTCTTGCTGCTCTTGTTGCTCGTCGGAGTTGTCGCCTTCCTGTTGCTGTGGCTGCTGCTCTTGATGCGGGGGATTGAGCAGGTCGAGTAGGCGTTGCTCGAGACTGTCCCAATCTGCGGCGATGGGGTCGAGCTCCCTTCCTGCTGCTACGGCATCAAGAGCGTCTTTCACCGGACCATCCGGCATCTCTTGCCCTTGCTGCATGAGCTGCATGGCGACTTGCATCGTCCCGGAAGCGACCTTCCCGTAATCTTCGGCCGTGACCTCGTCCTTTTCTACGATTTCGGAAATCAAATTCGGAAGGGTGACGCCTTCTGCTGTTTGAGGGGGAGATGGACGCCGCGCAGGAGCTCCGCTTTCGTATTCGGAATCTGGAGTCGAGCTGGTGACGCCAAACAGGGTTGAGCTAACGAACAGAGTCGTCGTTGAAACGATAATGCGAGGTTTCATGCGGTCGCCTCCTTTCGTTTGATGGTCCGAGCTTTCGGCAAGGTGGGAAACTCCCAATAAATTGAAAGCAACAAGAGGAGTAAGCCAGGGGCTAGGAAGTAGTGGAAGCGCTCGATCATTGCGTCTTCCCGCTCTCGTTCCTTGAGGGCCGCTTTGCCTTTTTCCACAGTTTCTTCGACGACTTGGGCGAGGTCGACCCAAACGCTGGCTTCGCGGTAGATCCCTCCCGTGATGCGGGCAATTTGCGTGAGGGTTCCTGGTTCGAGCTTGCTGAGCACTACGGCGCCTTGGGGATCCTTGAGGTAGCCACCGGATCCATCGGGAATGAGGCTACCTTCTTTGGTGCCGAAACCGAGACAGATAGTACGGACGTTTTGCTCCTTCAGCATTTGGGCTCTCGATTCCCAACCGGAATCCAAGCTTTCGCCGTCGCTGATGATAATAAGGAAGCGGTCAGCCATACCATCAGATTGCTCGAACGAGTCCAACGCAGTCTCCATCATCGCCGTGTAATTGGTGCCGCCTTGCGGAATGAAGCTCGGGTTTATGTCGTCGAGAAAGCCACGCAGGATCTGATAGTCGGGACTCATGGGGCTTTGCAGAAAGGCGGTCCCGGCGAATACGATCAAGCCCACGCTCTCGCCTTCCAAGGTATCCAGCATTCCTTCCACCACGAGTTTCGCGCGTTCGAGGCGGTTCGGTTTAATGTCATTCGCCAGCATGCTCTTCGATAGGTCGATTGCGATAATGACCTCGCGACTGCGTTCGAAGGTAAGCTGTTCCTCAGTTCCCCAGCGTGGTTGCGCAACGGATACGACGAGAAGCGCGAGAGAAGCGCAAAGCATGATCTTGGGCGGCCGAGCTCGGGTTCGGCTCGCTTGCTTGATGCCGCCGAAACCGGCGGTCGCCCATTGGGCTTGGGCGCCCTTCCGTCGTGCAGAGGCCCGACTGCGGTGGAACAAATTCCATGCCAGCAGGAGGATCGGAAAAGCGAGCCCCCAAAGGTATTCTTCATGTGCCCAATCGATACTCATGCGAGGGCCTCCCTGAATTTATTCGCTCCGGCAACGAGGCCCAGCAGGGCAAATGCTGCCGCTGCATAGAGCGGATAAGGAAAAAGCTCGGTAATGGTTGAATACTGCCTCACTTCGAATTCTATGGTGCTTGATTCATCGATCTTCTGAAACGCTTGATCGATTGTATCCGAATCTTCGGCACGGAAAAATTCGCCGCTGGTAAAGTCGGAAATCTTCTTCAGCGTTTCGGTGTCGACGCGGAGGAGCTGCTGTGTTGTGCCGATGCGTTCGCCACGCTCGTTGCGGCGAGGAAAGGGAACGTATCCATTTTTTCCCGCTGCGATTGTGTAGACGCGAATGCCTGCCTCTTTGGCTAGGGTAGCGCCCTCCATGGGTTCCATCATTCCCGCAGTGTTTTCTCCGTCGGTGAGGAGTACGATAAAAGCGCCCTCTCGCTCGCCGGCGCGCTCTTTGGCCCCTTCCAGAAGGCGAGAGGTGGCGACGGCGAGCGCGTCACCGATGGCTGTCCCGTCCTCGATCAATCCGATCTGCAGCCGCTCCGTTTGGCGGGCTAGCCATTTGTGGTCGAAGGTCAAAGGCGCTGCGGTGTAGGCCCGTCCGGCGAAGGCGATGAGACCGATGCGGTCGTTTTCGCGACGATTGATAAAGGCGCTGAGCACGGGCTTGACGGCTTGGAGGCGATTGGAGCGCTTGCGGTTTACGAAGTAGTCCTCCGCTTCCATGGATCCAGAAAGGTCTACTGCGAGTATGATGTCGTAGCCGCGGCTCTTGGAATGGCGTTCCGTGGCCACGGATTGGGGGCGGGCCAAAGCGAGAATCATGGCAACCGCTGAGAGGAATACGAGCGTTGTCGCTAGCTTCGTGCCTCCAATGAAACTTGGGCGGCGCCAGGCTCCGGAAAATGGTAGTATCATGGCGGATACAGCCCGACGACCTCGCAGCCAAGCCACAACGGGCAAAACCAGCAGGGCCAAAAGCCAGTAGGGACTGGCCAGTTGAAACTTTGTATCCAAAAGCTCAATCATACGCGGGCGAAACGTTTCATGCGTTGATGGAAAAAGTTGGTCACGGCCTCCAGCGCATCATCGCCAGCGGTGAGGCTGAGCCGATCGCTGTCTTTGGGGAATAGGTTTTGGAAGGCCTTGTCACGTTGTTGGCTCCAGCTTTCATGGGCCGATCTCTGAGCGCTCGATCCACCGTTGAGGGTATAGAGCTCGCCAGTGGTGGGGTCGTAGACAGGTTGGCTGCCGGACTTTGGGAGCTCCAGCTCCCATGGATCCGAAATGCGAAATCCGACCGGCTGGTACTGTCGCCGTAGAACGGGCCAGACATCCGGTTGGGAGGGGCCGGGGAAGTCGCCGAGCCAGACGAAGATGCTGTGTCGCGGAGCCGCTTTGAGCACGTACTTCCAAGGAATCTTTGCTTCTTGCCCGTCGAGAATGGGTGGGGCCGGGTGCCCGAGCAGATTGGCGGCAGTGTGCATCACACGGCCGCGACCGGTGGCTGATTTGGTGAGAGTGTACCCCTGGGGAGTTGCGTGCAGCAGGGAAATTCGGTCGCCATTCACGGCGCTGAGCAGCATGAGAAGGCTCGCGAGCTCCAGCAGAGCTTGGCGCTTGGTGACGCTACCGGATCCGAATTGCAGCGAGGGAGTGTCTTCAAAAAGGAGTAGGAGGGTGATTTCCCGTTCTTCGATGAACTTCTTGCGGTACGCCTCGCCAAGTCTGGCGGTTACGTTCCAGTCGATGTCCCGCACGTCGTCGCCAAACTCGTACTTCACGACTTGGTCGAACTCCATGCCTTTGCCGCGGAAGGAGGACTTGTATTCTCCGCCGAGGGCGCTCTGCACCACGAGACGAGCCCGCCATTCCAAGCGTCGCAACATGGCGACGGTTGCGGAAAGGTTGGCTTGGGAGCTAGGCTTCTCTTCGGGAGTTGGCATGGGTGGGAGCGTGGATTTCGCCGGAGCGATTGCTCGAGCGAATGGTTAAATCGTATCCAAGAACTTAGATCATGCCGGCTCGGCTGGGGATGGCGGTCTTGTCTAGGATTTTCAGCAACACTTGGTCGGCGGTGATTTCCTCGGCTTCCGCTTCGTAGCTCAGTCCCACGCGGTGGCGCATGGCGTCGAAGAATATGTCCTTTACGACTGCGGGCGAGACGTGGTCCATGCCGCGCAGCCAAGCGAGGGCGCGGCTAGCCTGGTAGAGGCTGATGGAGGCTCGAGGCGAGGCGCCGTAGGAGAGAAGCCGGTCTTCGGGCTTGGTGGCTTTAGGCATCTCGCGAGTGGCCCGCACGAGCTCGAGAATGTAGGCTTGGATGTCTTCCGAGACGTGCACGCCGTCCACTTCGGCGCGCAAGGCGAGCAGCTCCTCGCCGGAGGCGACCGGCTGGAGTTCGGGCTTTTCCGTGACTTGGCCCCAGCGGCGCATCATCTCGAACTCGTCCTCTTGGCTGGGGTAGTCTACCAGCAGCTTGAAGAGGAAGCGGTCGCGCTGGGCTTCCGGCAGCGGATAGGTGCCTTCTTGCTCGACCGGGTTTTGGGTGGCCATGACGAAGAACGGGCGCGGGAGCTTGTGGGAGGTGGGGCCGAGGGTGACTTGCTTTTCCTGCATGGCCTCGAGCAGGGCGCTTTGTACCTTGGCAGGGGCGCGGTTAATTTCGTCGGCCAGCACCAGGTTGGCGAAGATGGGGCCCTTGTGCGGCTCGAATTGGCCGGATTGAGCTTGGAAAATCATGGTCCCGATCACGTCGCTGGGGAGCAGGTCCGGAGTGAACTGGACTCGTTCGAACTGCAGGCCGAGCGCGGTGCCGAGACTTTTAATGAGGAGCGTCTTGGCGAGCCCGGGCATCCCCTCCAACAGGACATGCCCGTCGGCGAGGAGGGCGACAAGCATTCGTTCGACAACGACTTCCTGTCCGAGGATTGCTTTTCCAACTTCGTTTCTGACGCGTTCAGACCAGCTGCTCATATGGATTTTCGGTAATTTTGTATGGGATTCAGGCCAAGCCGCTGAGGCTTGCCCAACGGAAGCTGAGAAGGACACCGTCGAATGACCTTCTAATCAAGACTATGTTTCAGCGCGCCAAAGCAGATTTCCTGCCGTCGCTTGTCGATGGCGAGCGGGTGGGCGATTTCGATCTCGTTGAGCTGGCTGGACGAATTGTTCTTGAGACAGGCCTCTGTCCCGCGCAGGCATGGGGCATGGCGAAGAAATTTTGGCTCATAAAAAGCGAACCGGACGTTTTCGGCTTCGATGATTTGGAGAAGTGCAAGGGGCAAACCGAGCCTTGGGACGGGATTCGCAACTACCAAGCTCGCAACTTTATGCGCGACGAGATGCGGCAGGGCGACGTCGCGATTTTCTACCATTCCAACGCGGGAGCAAATGTCGGCGCCGTGGGGCTGGCTACGGTTGCCAGCGAGAAGGCGTACCCGGACCACACCCAATTTGATCCAAAATCCAACTACTATGATGCCAAGTCGACCAAGGAGAACCCTCGTTGGCTGATGGTCGATTTCAAGTACGGCAAGCCTTTCAAGCGTCTCGTGACCCTGAAGGAGCTCAAGGAAGCCCCGGAGCTCGAAGACATGCTGGTGGTGAAACGCGGGCAAAGGCTATCAATCCAGCCGGTGGAGAAGGCTCATTTCAAGGCGGTCTGCAAGATGGGCGGATTGTCGGCGAAGGATTTAAAGGAGTTGGGAGTGTAACGATCCATCCCGACTGTATCGCTGGGCTTAAGCCAGAGACTATGGATAGTCGAACCTGGAGTGCTGACGCTGGATAAAGTGAGGGTTGTCGCTACGCTCGGTTTAGCGCTAGGTTCTATTTCAGCAGCGGCTCAAGGGCTTTCCACACCGTCTCCGCCACGATTTCGTGTCCAGCCGGGTTAGGGTGGATTCCGTCGGCGATGTTGAGCTCGGGGTCGCCAGCGACTCCCTCTAAGAGAAATGGGATCAAGGTCGCCTCATTCTCGTGAGCCAAAGATGGGTACATCTCGCGAAACTCGGAGGTGTAGGCCTCCCCGAGATTGGGAGGCATTTGCATTCCGGCGATCACGATATGAATGTCCGGATTCTTCTTTTTCGCGAAGTCGATGATCCCCTGCAGGTTCTTTTTGGTATCCGAGAGCTTGATACCGCGCAGACCGTCGTTGGCTCCGAGGGCAAGCACCAGGATATCGGCAGGTTTTTGCATGACCCAGCCCACGCGACGCAGGCCTCCGGCGCTCGTTTCTCCGCTCAGGCCCGCCGGGCTCACATCGTAGTCGAGGCCTGACGCTTTCAGTTTCGCTCCTATGAGAGCTGGATAGGCTTCGCGTTGATCGATGCCGTAGCCAGCCGTCAAGCTGTCGCCCAAAAACAGGATGCGTTTGGAAGTCGAGTCGGCATGGGCAAAATTTGTAAGGGCGAGCAGTGCATAGGCGGCAATCAAATGCAGGGCGAGACGCGTTGGCTTCATATCAGTTGAGAAGAGCGTAAGCAGTTGCATGTTACAAGATACGAATATTGGGTTGGAGCGCATGACGGAATCTAGCGAATCCCTATCGGTGTTAGAGCTGAGCGAGGTGAAAAAGGCCTACCATAGCGGGCACGAAGACTTGGAGGTGTTGAAAGATATTTCGTTCCAGGTGCGAGAGGGCGAAACCGTTTCGATCATTGGGCCTTCCGGCAGCGGCAAGACGACCTTGCTGGGGATTTGCGCGGGACTGGACCGGCCTAGCAGCGGTACGGTTTCCTTGTGCGGTCGCGACATCTCTGAAATGAGCGAGGACGAAAGAGCGGCTGTGCGGAACGAGAGCGTTGGCTTCGTTTTCCAGAACTTCCAGCTGATGCCGACTCTGACCGCTTTGGAGAACGTGATGGTGCCGCTGGAACTGCGGGGCGAGAGGGGAGCCCGCAAGCGGGCGGAATCGTTGCTGGAAAAGGTCGGGCTGAAGGAGCGAACCTCGCACTACCCCATCCAGCTTTCGGGAGGCGAGCAGCAACGTGTCGCCTTGGCTCGGGCCTTCGTAAACCGTCCGCGAATCCTGTTCGCAGACGAGCCGACGGGCAATCTAGACTCTGAAACGAGTCTGCCGATCGTAGACTTGCTCTTCGACTTGAACAAAACAGCGGGCACCACCTTGGTACTGGTGACCCACGACCTCGAGTTGGCGAAGACGACGGATCGTTTGCTGAAAATCGATCGCGGTCGTCTCCAGGAGGTCGAGAGGTGAGCGTGAGCGCAAAAGACTGGAAGCGTTATGAAGCAGGCCTCTAAAGCTTGGATCTTTCTTATGGCTTGGCGCGACATGCGTCGAGCGAAGAGACAACTCGGGCTCTTCGCCCTGGCTGTGGTCGCTGGAGTCGCGGCCCTGGTAGCGATCAACTCCTTCCGCGCGAACTTGGAAAGCGAGATGGATCGGCAGTCGCGCAGCCTCCTTGGGGCTGACGTGGAGTACGATGCGAACGTGCCATTTAGCGAGAAGGCAGAAGCCTTGATTTCCATGGTTCCAGCGGAAGCCATCGCTCGGGAAATTAAATTCGCGACGATGGCCTATTTTCCCACCAAGGATGACACGCGCATCGTGAGAGCTCACGCCATGGAGGGCGCGTTTCCTTGGTATGGAAAATTGGATACAACTCCAGCGGGACTGCGCGTGGCGGATAGCGAGGAGCCGGTTGCCTTGCTGGAGGAGAGCTTGATGCTGCAGTTCGATCTGAAGGTGGGAGATCCGATCAAGATCGGCGAACAGGAATTCAAGATTATCGGCGAAGTGCTCCGCATCCCGGGTGAAGGTTCGTTTACCGGATCCTTCGCTCCTCGCGTCCTCATTCCGATGTCCTTTTTCGAAGCGACTGGCTTGTCACAATACGGAAGTCGGCTCCACTATTTCGCGTACCAGAAGTTCGACGAGCTAATGGCTGAACCGAGCTTGGAGGTTCTCAAGGGGCTCAAGGATGAGTTGGAGGCCATGGATGTCGATGTGGATACAGTGGCTGACCAGCGTCGCAGGGTGGGTCGCACTTTAGACGGCATGAACAGCTTCTTGAGCATGGTCGGATTTGTCGCGCTCTTGTTGGGGGGAGTCGCCATAGCGGGCGCGGTACAGGTTTACCTCAAAGCCAAAACAGATTCGGTGGCGATTTTGCGTTGTCTGGGGGCGAGCACTCGCCAGGCGATGTTGATCTATTGTATCCAAATTTCCTTGGTCGGATTTATCGGTTGCGTGAGCGGAGCTGTCTTAGGGGTCTCAATACAATCGTTTCTCCCAGAGTTAATGAAGAGTTTCTTGCCGCTCGAACTTCAAGTAGAGCTTTCCTGGAACAGCATCTTTCTGAGCCTTCTCTTCGGTTGGTTGTTCACCAGCTTGTTCGCCTTTTTGCCATTGCTGCCCCTACGTCGCGTATCCCCATTGCGAGCGATTCGGGCCTCGGTCGAAGCCCGCGGAAGGGCATGGCGAGACCTAGCATTCTTGCTGGTGTTGTTCGCCCTGCTGGTTCTGACTGCCGTGTTCACGGTGACGCAGACCCAGACGCTTGCCCAAGCGGCCGGCTTTTTCGGTGGCATACTGGCGGCGATGTTGCTGCTGGCAGGTATTGGCTGGTTGCTGCGTTTCGCTCTCAAGCGAATCAGTGTCGCTGGGCTGCCGTACGTTTGGCGCCAAGGTTTGTCCAATCTGCACCGGCCCAACAACCGTACGACGATGCTGGTGGTCACCTTGGGAATGGGCGCCTTCCTGATTTACACGATCTATATCAGCGAGCAGAGTATGTTGCGGCAAGGAGAGCTGGCGGACAATGAGGGACAACCAAACGTGATTTTGTTCGACATCCAGCCCGACCAAGTGGAGGGGGTCGAAAAGGTGATCGAAGAATTGCAAGTCGACGCTATCCGCCCGGCTCCGATCGTGACGATGCGCTTGCAAAGCCTGAATGGGAGAACGGCGGAGGAACTGATCGATGACCGAAATTTAGACATCGAACGCTGGGCCGCTCGCCGGGAATACCGATCTACCTATCGAGACTACATCCGAGACGACGAGGAACTGCTCAGCGGTGAGTTTACGCCGACCGCTTCGCTCGATTCCGATTCGCCGATCCCGGTTTCGGTCGAGCAGCGTGTGGTCGAAGCCCTGAAGCTGAAGCTTGGTGACCGTATCGTTTGGGACGTGCAGGGGCTGCCAATCGAGACGGAAGTTACCAGTATCCGAAAAGTGGATTGGCGAGAGATGAAACCGAATTTTTTCGTGGTGTTTCCCGCTGGAGTGCTGGAGGCAGCCCCCGCATTTTTCGTAACGGCGGCTCACGCGTCAAACAAGGAAACGATGGTCGCGCTTCAATCCACGGTCGTGAAGCAGTACCCAAACGTGTCCGCCGTAAACTTGACCATGGTACTGGAAAGCTTGAGGGAGATTTTCGACAAGATCAGTTTCGTGATCCGCTTTATGGCATCTTTCACGATCGTCACCGGTTTGATCGCCTTGATGGCGTCTGTGATCACAAGCCGTTACCAGAGGGCTCGGGAAAGCGCTTTGTTGAGGACGATCGGCGCATCCGCAAAGCAAATACGGGGGATTATGGGAGTTGAGTATGCTCTGGTTGGAATCATAGCCGGCATTGCAGGAGTGGGTCTATCGCTGGCCTCGGGGTGGGCGGTCACCAAGTATGCCCTGAAGGTCGAGCTTTACATACCTTGGGGCGCGACTTTGGCGACCGTAGGAATCGTGGCGGTGATGACCCTTGTGACCGGAATGCTTAACAGTCTTGGCATCGCAAAGCAGTCCCCCATGGAGTCGATTCGCTCCGAGGGATGAGAACCTAGCTTTTGTTGACGGTGCCCAGCAGGTCTTGAACGCCCTGCAGAGGTTCTGCGCCTACGTTGCGCCCAAACCTGCCGATGAGGCCGATCAGTAGCTTAACCCAAAAGGGGAGGTTCGATTTGCTGAAGTCGACACTGTGCGAGACGCGCGTGATGCTATCGGTCTTGGGAGCGAAGCTTAGCGTTTCGATTATCGTACCCGTACCTGCGCTATCTTTCAGGTTGTAGCGGAATGTGATTTCGCGATTGGTTTCGCTTCGGAGAATATCGCCTACGGCCTCGTGCTGTTGCCCTTTCATCTCGTAGAGTGCAGTGAACGTCTCGCCAGCGTTGATGGTGGGCGTCTCGCTTGCTCGGACGCATTTGGGATTCCAAGCGGGCATGTTGCCAGGTTGAGCGACGATGGCCCAAAGCTCCTGGGGCGAAGCTTTGAGATCTCTCTTGGCAACGATCTTCATCCTCCGAGAAAGAGGATGAAGATGCGGTATTTAGTCAAGCTGATCGAAGGCGATACGTCTCGCGCTAAGGTGCCAACAGGCTCTGTTCGGGGCCTAGGTAGCTGTCGCCGAGACCGCCCGTATTGACGATGATTTTCTGCAAGGTGGTAGCCGGGTCGACCATGTAGATGCGAAGCGTGTGGTGGCCGGCCGTCTCAATCTCGTGGCTCGTTGTGGCAGGCCGAACGGCTGTACGCACGGATTCTTGCCAGAGGCTGTGTGCCCGGTCTGCGTGAAGGTCGACGATTTGCGGTGTTTCGTCGTCGAAGGCTATGGCAAAGCGCAGTCCACGGTCTGGAGCGATTGGCCACGTTGGGTTCCAGAGCGTTTCCACTGAAACCGTTCCGCTGCTGAACAAGGTTAAGTCGTATTCAACAAATGGAGCATCGGCTGGATTCTCGAAACTTCTATCGCCGATTGGGTAAACGGAAATGGAGCTATTCGTGCGGCCGAGGTTCGGAATAACTTCCCAAGACAAGCCGTCTACATCGCGCTTGGAACTGTAATTCGCCGCGTCGATGGATACGTATCCGTCCGCCTCTAGGAAGCCCTTTAGGTCGTTTGACTTTGGTTGGTGAGCGGTAACGGCGATGCGAGCACCTCCCCAACCGGTACCGCGGACTAGGATACTGCCGCGATGCGTTCCTTCAGGAACTTGTTTCCAATCAATGGATACGCTAACCTGTTCCTGGTTTTTTATTGTTCCGGAGGTTTTGCTCAGCTTTATCCAGTTCTCCGATGCAGTAGCCTGGAAGTCGAAAGGTACGGTTCCTCTGTTGAATACTTCTATAAGCCGTTCGTCTTGTCCGTAGCGATGAAAGTCTGGCAGCGCGTAGTAGTTGCCTTCGGCGGGCCAAGCAGCTGTCATGCCCTCGACTGCGACGCCCATGTCAGCGACGGCTGCAGGACGGTTGAGCATGATCGCGGGCATCATATCGGCAGGTGGATTGTTCCAGTAGGTGTATCCAATACGTGGTTGCGACATCATGTGGTTCCATTTGCCACCGGTCGCGTCCCCGTGGAAAAGATCCTCCAGCTCCTTGTTCAAGTCGAAATACTTTTCCGTAAGCTTTGCGTATTCGTTGGTGACCGACCTGCCTTGGGCTGCGTAAAGATGGTTCTTGGCTTGCGCGATGTACATCTGAGTGATGGCAGCTGAAGCCTTGACCGGATAGTACACGAGCTGGAAAAAGGCTGACTTTCGTTCCTCTGGAGTCGCTGCGTAGAGGGCTTCGGCTTTCGCCACCATTTGGGCCAGTTCAGTTTCGATACGTTCTGCTTCGCGGTAGTTTAGGAGGCTGTAGGTCGTGGCGTCTTGCAGTTCGGGTTTGCGGCGGGCGTTGTGCCTGGTGTAGGCGGTGAGCAGCTCTGCTATTGCTTCCGTATGTTCCGGTCCGAAGGCGCTTTCGGCAAAAAGCTTCCCGTATTCGGGGATGCGCTCCTTCGGCCAATCGTCGATATCCCAGGCGAGATCGAGAAAGTAGGTGATGGGCAACTCCTGGGGCTTGAGGTCTCCCACGTTGGTCAGCCAAATCTTATTGGCATCGTACTTGTCGGCCAAGTTCATCTGCTCCCAAACCTTGGCGAGTTGGGTGACGTTGGTCCACCGGTAGGAGCGTGGTCCACCCACGTAGTCGAAATGGTAATACACGCCAGCTCCGCCAACGCGCTTACGTTCTTCTGGAGTAGGAAGTCGGCGAATATTGCCCCAATTGTCGTCGCACCAAAGGAGTATGACGTCGTCTGGCACTCGCATGCCGCTTTCGTAGTACCCTTGTACTTCCTTGTAGAGCGCCCACACCTGAGGGACTTCCGAGATATCTCGGTCATCGAAAACTTCGGTCAGGATTTCCCTCTGGGCGTCCACGATTTTTTCCAACAAGCCGATGTCCTCCGTTTCGGACATCGGCGTATCCGCTTGGCCGCGCATGCCGATTGTGTAGATGGAGTCGTAAGGCTTGTTGCGTTCGGCTCCTTCCTTCCAGAAGGCATCTAGGCGATCGGGGTTGCGAGCGTAGTCCCAAGGACCTTCCCCGTGGCGGTCCCATTCCTTGTCTGCTCGCATCATCGGCTCGTGGTGCGAGGTACTCATGACAATTCCGTACTTGTGCGCCAAGATCATGTTTTGCTCGTCGTCGTCGGCGAATGCGTTGTTCCACATGGCCGGCCATAGAAAGTTGGATTTGAGCCGTAACAATAGCTCGAATACATGGACGTAAAACTCGTGCGTGTAGTTGCCGTAGTTCTCATGCACCCAACCGGTCAACGCGGGCGCTTCGTCATTCAGAAATATGCCTCGGTACTGAACCTTGGGAGCGTCTTGGATTCGGGTGCCGTTTTTGACCCAGAGCGTGGAGCTCTTGGTAGCGGGGACATCCGCCCACCAGTGCCAGGGCGATACGCCAATCTGTTCGGAGAGGTCGTAGACTCCGAAGATCGCGCCCCTCATGTCGCTGCCAGCGATTACGAGGGCCTTTTGCAAGCCTTTGGCGGGCTGGTCGACGAGCTCGATGTGGTAGGCTTCCCATTTCCCTCGCACCTCAGAAATATCGATTTTGCCATCCGAGACCAGTCGATCGATGAGGGCAGACTTACCGATCGTACCGACGATGACCGCCGTTTTTCCAAGCTTGCTCGGCGAGTGCTCGAGCTTGGGCTGCGTTCCGGTAACCTTTTCGAAGTCAGCTTGTAAATCGCCGACGGCGCGGACGAGGCCCCAATGGTCCTCGGAGTCCACATAGAGGTCGATCAACTTGCCATGGGCGGCCAGTTGCAGGCCTGAGCTTTCCTTGCTCCGCGTCACGTAGGACGCATCGCCTAATGCGTATCCAACGTTGGCGGCAAAAAAGACAAGGGTACAGATAAGACCGTTCCGCAGGGAACGGGAGATGTTTTCTGGGAGGTTTAGCATGTCCGGTACGAGGTAATTGGGTTGTCTAAGGGCTGAGCTAGACGACGATCGAGCGCTTGAGAACCGAATTGGTGGTCAACGTGTAATGGAAACGGGCGGCGTCCAAACATAACCGCGTTTTCCCATAAGTCACCTTGTTCAGACTATATAACAGGCGCTTCCAATCGGAGGCTCATCGCGCGGAATGACAGGAAGCGGTGCTGGACTCGACACGCAAATTTGAGCAAGAGTGACCCCCGTGTACATGGATTATGCGATAGCGTTGGGGATCGGAGTGGCCCTGGATTTCGTTTTTGGGGATCCTCGAAAGATGCCTCATATCGTCAAATGGGTGGGTGCGCTGGCTGTAGCCGGGGAGACACAACTGGTTCGCCTGCTGGGTCGCAGCGTATTCGCCGGTATGATACTGTGGGCGGTCGTGGTATTGGTCATGACCGCTGGCTACGCGGTTTGCGCCTGGGGAGCTGGCTTGATTGGCGATTGGGCTAAGGTGTTGCTGGACGGGCTTCTGTTGTTTCAATGCATCGCATACCGTGACTTGGTTAAGCACGTGGTGGCGGTAAAGTCGGGGCTGGACCGTGGCCTGGAAGAGGGACGCCGCCGCGTTTCATGGATCGTTGGTCGCGACACGGAGCAAATGGAAGAGGACGACGTGTGCAGGGCGGCGATCGAGAGCGGGGCGGAGAACCTGAACGACGCAGTGGTGGCGCCTCTCTTCTGGTTCGCTCTATTCGGTCCGCTGGGCGCCTTGGTTTTTCGCGTAAGCAATACTCTGGACGCCATGGTCGGGCATCGCACTGCTAGGTTCGAAAGGCTGGGGAAGGCCTCCGCCCGCATCGACGACCTGCTCAACTACCTGCCCGCTCGGCTTTGCTGCCTCTTGTTGCTCAAGGTAAGTGAGGTTCGCTGCTGGCGGCGTTTGAGACCGGATGCTAAGCTGCATCCGAGCTTCAACGCTGGCTGGCCGGAAGCGGCTATGGCGCAACGACTTGGAGTGGTGATCGGCGGGCGGATGTACGAGGGTGGGAAGCTTGTGCAAACTGCGGAGATGAACAAGGGAGCCCGCCAGCCGAAGCGAGCGGATATCTTGCGAGCAACCGACTTAATGGGGATCGCTTACGCGAAATGTCTGGGCCTGATTCTCGCTGGATGGATTGTCTCCTGGCTCCTGTTCAACTGATTACAAAAATGTAATTAATTAGCCTTGCTTAAGTTTCGCAGGTACGACTTAAGGGAGGTGTTCTTTATCAATTGAATCGATTCGTCGACAGGAAACGCCGTTAGAACCGGCGACAGTCGCGCTACGGTAACAAGTCACAAGTCCGTGCAGAACTCTGGTAAGGTTTTGCGCTCGCTGCAGCAGAGTAGGGCAAGGTTTCCCATCGAAATTCGGTGTGGATGCAAACTTGGAGTCCGACCACTGCCTACGAATCCTACCCGCCTTCTCGGTCCCCCGCGAGGGCACACAACTTGTCGCTGGAACAAGAGGGTAACGCGCATGCTCAGCATCGCTGTCGACGCTTCCATCCCCTGCTGGGGAAGAACCGTGCTCAGCTTGCTGGTTCGATGTTCGCGCCTTTTTGGAATAGCGGCGCTTCTCACATCGAACAATGAACCAAATATCTGAATACAAATACAAAAGCGCCAGCGGACTTTTCTTCGCTGGCCTAGGCCTCGCTTGCTTGGCCGCTCCTGCGCGATCTCAGGAGAACACGAGCGAAGCGTTTTTCGAACTCGAAGCGTTCTCCATTACGGCGAACCGTATCGAAATTCCCGTACAACAAGTCGGCAGTACCGTAGACGTACTGGACGCTTACGAACTGCAGAACGGACAGGAGATCTTTCTCGTCGATGCCCTGCGTGAAATACCGGGCTTGGTCATGCGAAACAATGGCGGCCCCGGAGGAACCTTTGGCATCACGACCCGCGGGCTGAGTTCTAATCGTCCCACGGTTTTGCTCAACGGCATCGAAGTGAGCAACCCCTCAAACGGGCAAATTTTAAATTTGGGCAACGTCTTTACCGGGGCCGCTTCGAGAGTGGAAGTGCTGCGGGGCCCGCAAAGCTCCTTGTATGGCGCCGATGCATTGGCGGGAGTCATAGCAGTCGACACTTTAGGTCCTGACAGCGCTGCCGGGGGAAGAGCCCTCTTGGGATACGGATCCTTCGACACGCTCAACTACGGCCTCGGCCATACGGGCTCGCAAGGAGGCTTGAGCTGGTCGGTGGACGGTTTCGTTCAAGAGTCGGAGGGATTTTCGGCCCAGACGCCCGCTTACGGCGAGGCTTGGGCGGACGATGACGCCTATGACAATACGACCTTGAGCGGCACCTTGAAGTACGCATTGAGCGAGGAGCTTAGCTTGCATGCCTCCGCTGTTTACCTGGACACCTACTCCGAATTCGATCCAGGTGATCCCGCATGGGTCTGGGGAGAGCCAGCCAGCGATCAGTATGCGACTACCGAGCAACTCTTTGCTCGCATCGGCTCTGACTTTCGCATCCGCAACAACTGGAACAGTTCGGTGAATATCTCGTATTCGGATGTGGATACGCTTTCTTATGCGAACGCCAGTCCGTACTACGCCTCTGGAAAGCGGTACAAGTACGATTGGATTAACTCGCTGGACGCCGCGGAAGGCTGGCAGCTGGTTGCTGGTCTTGAGTACGAATCGGAAGAGAACCTGAGCGACGTCGGAAACCGCAATGATGCGTCGGTTTTCGTGGAAAACGTATTTTCCTTTGGCGATGGCTTGGACCTCACGCTTGGGGCCCGTTACGATGACAACAGCGCTTACGGCGACGAAACAACCTATCGCGCTACCTTTAGCTATCGTATCGAAGGATTGGATGCGCGGGTCCGCGGTTCCGTCGGTTCCTCGTTTCAGGCGCCTTCGTTTTATCAGCTATTTAACGAATGGTACGGAAATCGTTCCTTGAAACCTGAAACGGGTAAAGGATGGGATCTTGGGGTGGAGAAGACCTTGCTCGACGGCAAGCTACAGCTCAGCTCCACGGCTTTTGGCAACAAGGTGAATGACAAGATCGATTGGGATGGGATTTACAGGAATGTGAGCGAATTCAAGTCGGTCGGCATCGAAAACGCTGCTCGTCTTTACGTGAACGATTCCCTTCGGTTGAAGGCGGCTTACACTTATAGCGACGCGGAAGAGGCAACGGATTTAGAGGCGCTGCGCGTGCCGCGGAGTGTCGGTTCCATCGGAGCGAATTGGACGGGAGTCGGGGGCAAGCTTGGCCTGAATATCGATGCCCTCTTTGTTTCCAGTCAATACGGGGACAGCGGGTCTCGCTCCAGCGGAACGAAGCTCGAAGGCTACGAGGTAGTGAATTTCGCAGCCACTTTTCAGGTCACCGAAACGAGTACCTTGTGGATCCGTGTTGGGAATGTATTGGATACCGAATACGAGGAAATTGCTGGTTATCAAACGCCCGGAGCGAACGTGCACGCCGGTGTGCGAATGAATTTCTAGACTCACTTAGGCGGAAGCGTGTTTGCCCAGCAGGCTGTGCTCATGGCTGTCGGGCGGGCACGCTTCCTTTCTTTCAAATAAAATGAAAACGTTCCTCATTTGCATTTTGTCGTGCTTATCCGTATCTGCCTGGGCGTCAGAGGTTCGCTATGCCAAGAATTTCTCGATTGAAGTTTTGGATACGCACAAGGAAATAACCGTACGAAATACGTGGAAGGGCGCTGGCGACCGGGAGCAAGTCTACGCTCTGGTACCTCGGAAATCCGCTCTGCCTAAGTTGGACAAAGGAACCATTGTGATTCGGACTCCTGTGGAGCGGCTCGCAATCATGGCGACCGTCTTTTTGGGACCGATACGCGACTTGGACCTGTACGATTCGCTTGTCGGTATTGCTTATCTCGACTACGCAAACGACGAGAAGGCTCATCAGTTGGTGGATTCGGGGGCTGCCCGACGTATTCAATCCGGTACTGCTATGGATGTTGAATCCATGCTTATGCTACAACCGGATCTCATCCTGACCAGCACGACTGGAAATCCGACTTTCGATGTCCATCCTCAGATGTTGCGTGCTGGGCTACCGGTGGTCGTAACCGCTGGATACATGGAAGCGCACCCCTTGGCTCGCACGGAGTGGATAAAGTTCGTGGCTGCGTTCTACGACAAGGAAGAGGAGGCTGAGCGCATCTTTTCGCAAATCGCGGAGCGCTACGAAGCGCTGGTCGCTCTGGCGAAAAACACGAAAGAACGGCCCACGGTATTTGCCAGCGCTCCGTATTCAGGCGTATGGCACGTGCCTGGCGGCCAAAGTTATTCAGCGACCGCATTCATGCATGCAGGAGCGGATTACTTGTGGGCTGACAATCCGTCGAAAGGAGGAGTGCCCCTTGACGTCGAAGTCATTCTGAAGCGCGCGGCAAAAGCGGACTTCTGGCTAAATCCGAGCCACTACGATTCGATCAGGGGACTGCTTTCAGCGGACGAGCGATTCGCCGCTTTCGAAGCCTTGCAGAAAGGCCGCGTTTACAATAATACGGTACGCGTCAACGAAAACGGCGGAAACGACATTTTCGAAAGGGGCGTTTCCCATCCGGAAGAAGTGCTAGCTGACTTGATCAAGATATTTCACCCGGAACTTGTGCCTGACCATGAGTTCGTGTTTTACGAGAGGCTGAAGTGATTTATCCGAGCCAGAAGCATTTTGTAGGGCTGCCGCTTGCGGCACGCCGCAGAACCTTGAAGTTGACCTCGTTGCAACGCGGCGTGGCGCAGGCGCCAGCCCTGCATGGATTTTGCTCCACGTGAAAGCTACCGCTAACCATAAGAGTCGCACTGCGATGCTGTTCTTCGCGTTGGGCGTGGGGGTGCTGGCGTTGCTGGTTGCAAACGTCTGTTTGGGTTCTGCCACAATATCCTTGGGTGACGTTTGGAACGCAATCATCGGCGGCGATTCGAGAAATTCGGTTACCAGTCAAATCGTGATGGACTTCCGCATGCCGCGAGCCTTGACCGCTTTGCTCGCGGGGGCGGCATTGGCTGTATCCGGATTGTTGATGCAAACCATCTTTCGTAACCCCTTGGCTGATCCATTTGTACTCGGAGTCAATTCGGGAGCGAGCCTCGGAGTCGCCATCGTTTTGTTGGTTCTCGCACCCGCTGGCGTAAGCCTGACGCAGGGACTGGAACTGGGAGGACATTTGTTAGTGGTCATCGCCGCGACGGGTGGAGCTGCCGTTGTTTTGGGAGTCGTGTTATCCTTCGCTCAAAGAGTCGATGTCATGTCGCTGCTGATACTCGGGCTCATGCTCAGCTACGCTGTAGGAGCGGTGGTGAGCGTCCTAATGTTCTACAGCATGGCGGAACGTTTGCTGTCTTTCTTCGCCTGGTCCTATGGTACGTTCGGCAATGTGGCATGGAGTCACATGAAGGTATTTGGCTTCTGCGTCGGTGCAGGGGCCTTCGCCAGCCTCTTTCTTAGCAAGCCGTTGGATGCGATGTTAATGGGGGAACGCTTCGCTGAATCACTCGGAACTAAAGTGAAGCGCGTGCGCATTTTTTCGCTTGGGCTTGCTTCTCTTCTGGCGGGGACGGTTACGGGATTTTGTGGACCTATCGGTTTTCTAGGAATCGCGGCGCCCCATCTCTGCCGTTACCTTTTCAAAACGGCCCAACATAAAGTTCTGATCCCAGCTTCCTTGCTGGGAGGAGGCGGCATCGCCTTGGCGGCCGACTTGGTGGCGAAGGCTCCGGGATTCGATGGGGCTCTGCCCTTAAATGCAGTGACTGCCCTTGTAGGGGCTCCCGTCATCATCGTGGCGTTGATCCGTCAAAGGAACCTGAGAAAGGCTTTCGGATGAGCCTAGCTCTAGAGGCAGTAAGCGTAAGCGTTGGCTACGAAGGCAAGGGGACTACCGCTCGCGTCGTGGCAAGTGGGCTCACGGTTTCGCTCAAGGCAGGAGAATTTGTGTGTTTGCTTGGGCCAAACGGAGTGGGGAAGTCAACATTGATCCGCACCCTCGCTGGAATGCAAAAACCGATTTCTGGGAGTATAAGGATTGCGGATACGGATTTGAAAGCCTTGTCGCCGAAGCAAAAGGCGAGGGCGGTGAGCGTGGTGCTGACCGACAGCTTGCCGCAGGGCATGTTCGATGCTTACTCGGTGGTCGCACTGGGTCGTCATCCTCACACCGGTTGGACGGGCAGCTTGGCCGAGAGGGATCGCCAGCGCATCGAATGGGCCCTTCAGGCAGTGGGCGCCGGCGGACTCGCCCGTCGGCAGGTTTCTGAGCTAAGCGACGGCGAGAGGCAGAAGATCATGATCGCGCGAGCCCTCGCTCAAGAGACGAAGCTCATCTTGCTGGATGAACCAACGGCCTTCCTTGATTTGCCAAGAAGGGTGGAATTAATGCGTACCTTAAGGGATCTGTCTCGCAATGAAGGGCTTAGTATTCTGCTCTCCACTCATGACCTAGACCTTGCCTTGAGGAGCGCTGACCGCCTCTGGTTGCTGGACAGCGAGGGCGGATTGACGACCGGAATCCCGGAAGAACTCGCTTATGCGGGAGAGATTGCGAACGCGTTTCGCTCGAGCGAGGTTGATTGGGACAATGAGCAAGGTGCGTTCAAAATGCACAATCGAGCCTGCGCTTCAGTGACTCTCCACGGCAGTGGGGCGATCGAAGTTTGGACCCGCAGGGCTCTTGCTCGCATTGGATATGAAGTAGGGTCCGAGAAAAGTGAATCCAAAATCAGGATACAAATTGAAGCTAGAGGAAACGGATTTTTCTGGAAGGTCGAATCCGAGGAGGGATCAGAGCGATTTGAGTCCCTGCACGAGCTCCTGCAAGGATTGCTAGGGAGATCGCATCAAGCTGCGAATGGGGAGACATGAAGATCGGCGAATATTACGAATCGGTGGAACTGCACCGGAAGGAAAAAATCATCTATGCCCAGCTGTTGAAGCCGCATCGCGTGCTGTCGACATGTCGCTTGAATGGAGGTCTGCGGGAGGACCTAGAGTTCATCTATAATCATCAATCCTGCGAACCGAGAGCCCACCTTGGGCATGACCTTTGCGAGGTAGCGGTCAAGGATCCTGCACGTTACCAAAGGCGAATCGCGAGCAAGGCGGGAATTGAGTATGGCAAGAGCGCCTCCTTGGGGACCGCGGCAAACGTCAACAACGCAGCAATCGCAAGGGAATCCCATCGTGATCTGCAAGTGGTGGCGATTACCACGGCAGGCGTTGGCGGCAACGGTGGACGGGCAGGTGACCCCGCTTCCTACTATGCTAGCGAGGAAGGCACCGTGATAATCGAGAGAGCACCTCCCCCTGCTGGAACGATTAACACCCTATTGCTGATAAACCAGGAGGTGACGCCGGGAGCTCTGGTCGCGGCGAGCACCGTTATGACGGAGGCGAAATCAAGCGTGCTTCAGGAATTGATGGCTCCCTCGCGTTATTCCCAAGGGATCGCTACGGGAACGGGTACGGATCAAATCGCAATCGCTAGTCTCATCGGAACCAGTATCCAGCATACGGATGCAAATAAGCATTCAAAGCTTGGCGAACTGATTGGAAAGGCTGTGCGTACCGCTCTCTTCCAAGCGCTCAATCTACAATCCGGACTCACTCCGGATGCTCGCAGATCCAGCCTTGCCCAGCTTTTGCGTTTTGGTGAAACGCAATCCTCGTTTATAGAGTCGATCCGAGAGCGGTTGCCCGAAGAGGCAGCGGATCTGTTTGAAGCGAACTTTCTCTCGGCAAATCATGACCCCGTCACCGTGGCCGCCGTACAAGCTCTCGTGCATGTGTGGGATCAGTTTCAATGGAGCGTTCTTCCCCGGACTTGTATCCACGAAGCCATGATCGGACAAGCAAGCTTGATCGCTTCGGCAGCAAGCGGGAGAGAAATGGGGCGCGAGGAAATGCAAAAAAGGCTCGGTTCCTGGCGGGTGAGCTTGCAAGCCTCGAGCTTATTGGACTTGGTGCGCCGCAGCTTTGCCATCGGCTATGCCCTGAAATGGTCTGGGCGCTTCGAGGACTAGCGCTGTAAGCTAAATTTAATTACATATAGAATTATGCCAAAAGGAAATATTTCAACACGATCGGGCGACAAAGGAACCACCGGAGTTGGGGGCGGTGGCCGCGTCGACAAGGATGACGCTCGCATCGAAGCGCTGGGCGACCTCGACGAGACTAACAGCGTGATTGGCGTGCTGCGTAGCGTTTTGCCGCCCGAACACGACTGGGAGCCGGGGCTGCAGCGAATCCAAACCGAGATGATGAACCTGATGGGGCACGTGGCTACGCCATCGACGTCGCCCCGGCAACCTTCGGTGCCTTTGCCAGACGAGTCATCCTTGTGGATGGAGGGCTGGATGCAGGAAATCGAGGACAGCTTATCCGACGCGACGGAGTATTTCCTGCTTCCGGGAGGAAACTCAATTTCAGCTCAATGCCATATGGTCCGCACGGTTGCTCGTCGAGCGGAGCGACGCTTGGTCACCCTCAACAAAATCGATCCCGTGGCCCCGAGTATTCTCAAGTTCGTGAACCGGCTGTCGGATCTTGCCTTCAAGCTCGCACGGCAGGAAACCCATCGCAAAGGGCTGACCGAAGATCGCTGGCGTCTTTTTCGTGACAAACGATAGATAGACGATGAAAGCCATCTCTATTCTCGGCACCTCTTCCAATGCGGGAAAGAGTTGGATGGCGACCGCCTTGTGCGCGTGGCTAAGGCGGCAGGGCGTGAAGGTTGCCCCCTTCAAGGCCCAGAATATGGCCAACAATGCTTTCGCTACCCTGAGCGGCGGAGAAATCGGCGTGGCTCAATCGGTGCAAGCGGAAGCCTGCGGGCTGGTGCCAACCGTGGAGATGAATCCAATTTTGCTGAAGCCCAACGGTCCGGATGGTTCCCAGATCGTTAGGCTTGGAGTTGCCGGTGAAAACGCTACGGCTCGCGACTACTACCGCAGCATTGAGTCTTCTTGGGAAACGGTTCGAGAGACCTTGGACCATTGGAATTCGGAGTGCGAAGTGCTAGTCCTTGAGGGTGCAGGCAGTCCAGTGGAGCTGAACCTGATGGATCGAGACATCGTAAATTTACGTCCCATCGAGTACTTGGATGGTAAATGGTTGCTGGTATCCAATATTGAATACGGTGGCGTTTTCGCCCAAATCATTGGGACTTGGAATTTGCTGCCGGAGTCGATACGCGCACGGGGGCTGGGCGTTGCGGTAAATCGATTCCGCGGCGACTTGAGCTTGTTTGACGGGGCGAAGCGGGAGATCGAGTCGAGGGCGGAATTGCCCTACCTTGGAGTGGTGCCTTTCGACAGGGCGCTCGCTATCGATGACGAGGATAGCTTAAATGCTCTTACTGAAGCTCCGCAAACAGGCAGGCCGTATGTAGCCTGGATCAAGTATCCACGCGTATCCAATAGCCAAGACATGCTGCCGTGGAAACATGACGAGGGAGTCGATTCGATCTGGACAAGCGACCCGAGGGTCGTGTGTAGCGCGGCTGCCGTCGTTTTGCCCGGTAGTAAAAACACTTTAGAGGACCTCAGGTGGTTAAGGGAGGCGGATTTGGACTTGGCTGTTCTTGAATTAGCTAATTCGGGGCGCCCGGTGGTGGGGATTTGCGGTGGCAAGCAGATGCTCGGCAGATCGCTGTATGAGCCAAGAGCTGGAACGACAGTGCAAGGCCTGCAGTTGCTGCCAATCGATACCGAATTCCTCGCAGAGAAACGCGTGCAGCGAAACGAGGCGAAGCTTGGAGACCGTGTCTGGGAAACCTTTGAGATTCACACTGGCGAGAGTCGTGTTGGAACGGGCGTGCAGTATGGTCGGCTTTTCGAGGTACGGAAAGCAGGAGAGAGGGCTTTTACGGCAGACGGAATGAAAGTTGGAAACGTCTGGGGCAGTTACCAACACGGCATTTTTGATGCTCCGGAGCTTCGTCAGCTCTTGGTAGATGAGGCGGGAATAGCTGGAGTCTTGATTTGTCGCGACGACTGGAAGCAGAAACGCATGAAGGTCTACGACGCGATGGCGGACAGTTTGGAACGGTATTTAGATTTGGATACGGTGAAACGGTATCTGGGCGTGTAAAGGTCGCTGCTTTACTTCAAACAATTATCGCGTGACAAGCGCGTTCCCACCCCGTTGACAGTGGCAACAAAAAGTCCGGATTCGCATGGAGCGAATCCGGACTTTGCTTGAGGAAAGAGTCTAAGAATTCCTTTGTATCGACTATTCGGCGACGAGGAGTTCGCGTCCCTTGGACTTGAGGTCCTGCAGGCTGATCTCACCTTTGTCGACTTGAGCGAGGAGGGCTTTCTGGGCTTCGTAGTCTTTGTTTACGACTCCGGCATGGCTTTGCAGCATGCGCCACGCTTTGCGGCGCTCGACGTTGAAGAGCACCATTTGGCGGCTCATCTTCATCGGGACGCGCTTGCCGTTTCCGGCATCGTAGTAGATGTAGACTCCGAAGTCGGGGATATAGGCCCGGTTTTTTGGGTCGATGAATCTGCGATGGACGATGTCCTGTTGCGTAACTCTCAGCAAGACGTCCTCAAGGTGCTCCATGCGCTCAACTTCTTCCGGAGCTGCTTTCTTGATGTGTTGGCGGAAGCGAGCTTCGGTGCATGCCCAGTGAGCGATGGTGAAGGAATAGGTATCCTTCGAATCGCTGTATTTTGCCTGCCACCAATCACGGTCCGGATTCTTGTTTCCCTTGAGGCTAAGGGCCTCCTGGTAGGACTCTCCGAGCTGAGGGTTGAAGACGAACTCAGGCAAGCAGCGGCTCTCGCGAGCGAGAGTGGCTTGATTGGTTGCCATGTTGTCGGCGACGCCGTGCTCCGGTTGGCAAGTCGTGTAGCATTGGAAGAAAGCGGTACCGCGGTACTGCAAGCCCTCGAGCAAGCTGTTGTAGAGCTTTGCGGAATCGGCCATGGAAACTTGAGCGAGGTAGGGAGAGCCGTGCCCATTCAGGAAGCACTCCGTGATGTTTTTCATCTCGTTCAGCTTTCCTTGGGAAGCCGCTCCGGCTTGGTTCATGTCAAAACCTCCAGTCATCGGGCTGTGGTCCGAGTTTTGTCCTCCAGTGTTTGAATACACTTGGGTGTCGAGCATAAGGAGCTTAACGTTCGGTCGATTCTGTAGGATGACTTTGGATACGTTTTGGAACCCAATATCGCCCATGCCGCCGTCGCCGCCTACGCACCATACCTTTGGCAATTCCTTGATTTCCTGATCGGTCATCAGGGCATCGGTAAAATGGGTATAATTGAAGTAAGTCGCTTCGTCCAGCAGGTCGCCATCCATGAGATGGTCGATCATGCGTTCTGGGATTACGGAGCGACGGGCGTTTTCGGTCATGAAGCTTTCACCCATCATCCAGGAGATCGTTGCGCCGTCCTGGAAGAGCGAGTTGAGCCAAGGGTAGGGGTGCGGGTTGTTGGGAGGGGTTGAGCCGTAAACGGTATTGCAGCCGGTATGCGCTCCCATGGCCATGACGGACATGCCATTGGCGAGGCGACCATCGATGGTTTGCAGGTTCTTATGGTTAAAGGCTTCCTTTTCCAGCACGAGGCAGATGGCTTCCACCAACTCCGCATCGGAAATCTCTCCGTGGGCTGCGAGACGGGCATCGGTATCCTCGTTGGAGTCACCTCCGAGTCCCATAACGACGTGAGAGACGATGCGTTTCCAAGTGCCGTAGGCCTTGGCGTCGCTTTGGGCGAGGGCTTCCAGTTTGGCGGCGCCTTCCGCCTTTAGCTGGGCCACTTTCTGCAACATGCGGTCCGCTTTCTTGTGGTAGACGGGGCGCATGTAAGCTTCGGTCACCGACGCGAGCGCGTGCAGGACCGGTTTCTCGCCGCAACCGGCGCAGGCTCCGTCCCCGGAGACAAGGGCATCGTAGTTGCGGTTGACCATCATGTGGTTGCGCCAAGCGGCAGGGCGAGAGTCCTCCGGCGTCTCGTCGTTGTAGAGTCCGAGGTATTTCTGGTTGGTGTCCGGCAGCAGCCTGAGGAACTCCGTTGCGGAAAGGATCTCCGCATTGTATTCCTCGGTGTCTTCCACCATGCGCAGGGCGTCGTGGTCGCCGCATTCCTCTACGCAGAGGCCGCAGCCCTTGCAGAGGTCGGAGACGAAAATGGAGAATATCCCACCCATGCCCGCTTCCTTGCGTTCGAGGGAAAAGAAGACGGCTGGGACTTTGAGGTAGGCCAAAGGAAGAATTTTCAGGATGGCGTCTAGCTCCTCGGCGGCGGTAGCGGAAATCTTGGCCTCGCCCCGCACGATTTCCATGACGAGGTCGCGTACCGATTCGCCTTCCTTCTTCTTGGCGTTTTCCTTCATGCGGTCGCGTATCGCTTGATCGACGTCAGGGATGGCGGCTGCGATGAGCGCCCGTTGCTCAGGGTCGCGAACGTAATTCTCGACGGCGGTACGAAGGATGGTTTGCAAGTCCTGGGCCGTGTTCGGCAAAGCGGTGTCCGGGCAGGAGGTGATGCATTCCATGCACTGGGTGCAATTTTCCGCAAAGTACTTCGGCGTCTCACGTCGAGCCCCGTATTTGGAGGACGTGGCGCCAGTGGCGGAGGCCATCACGCCAACCGCGGAGAGCGGCGAGGCGGGTTGGTCGTAGCCAAGGCCAGCTCGGAATTCCTTGTCGAAGGCGCTCGTGCGGTACATGGGAGTTCCCTCGGGCTGTCCCTCTTGGGGGGCGCAGCCGCAAGCTCCTCCGCAATCGGAATTGGGAAGTAGCATTTCTCCGCGCATGGCGGAATGGTCCGGCGCTTCGAGGGGACCGTAGGGCACCTCCCGCAACTGGGAGCCCCCTTGGATCATGACTTCCATGTTGGAATCCACCACCGCTTCGCCGAACTTGCCGAACTTCTTGTTGTACTGGGCTCGCACCACCTCCTTGAAGTGGTCTTCGTCGATACCGAAGGTGTCGAGGAAAGGCGATACCTTGAAGAAGGCGCCGAGGAAGGAATTGCCCTGCATGCGGAGCTGCAGGTCGGGGCGCTTGGTGGCGCCCTTGGCGATCTTGAATCCGGGCAGGGTGTAGATGCGGATCTTCTTGTCGATGATCTCTTGCCGGTACTTTTGGGGGATGCGTTGCCAAGCTTGCTCAGGCGATTCCGCCGATTCCCAGATGAAGGCTCCGCCTTCCACGAGCCCCTTGATGGGATTGATGTGGGTGAAGGCTTTGGGATCGCAGCAGAGCACTACGTTGACGTGCTTGAGGTCGCAATTGACTCGCACCCGCTCGGGTGCGGCGGTGAGGAAGTACTCGGTGGGAGCCCCCTTCTTTTCCGAACCGTACTTTGGGTTGGCGGAAACGTGCACCACTTCTTTCGGATTCCCGTTTTCGTCGAGCTCCTTGTCTCGTTGGGCGACGTAGGTACCCAGTTCCCCGATGATTTCCGCCAGGTTCTTGCCGGTGGTGATCATGCCCCAACCGCCAATGGAATGAAGCCGTACCGCGATGGCGTCCTTGGGCAGGAGAGAGGGGGTCTCGTCCGAACAGACGGAATAGGGATGGTCTACGCCGAGGTTGAAGAAGGTGACTCCGTCGGCAGCGGTCTTGCCGTCCTGACGGGCTCGGCCTTCAGCCACGAACTCGTAGGCTCCGATGATGTGCTCCGGGCGGAAATCGCGGGATCCGAGGCCGTAGACACCCGAATAGTTGCGGGGAACCTCGCTTTGCTCGATCGTGGGCAATCCGTCTCGATGTGGGAAACCGGGGTGAATGTAGCTCTTGGTGAGGGCGGCTCGGACCTCGCGGGCTAGCGGATTGTCTCCGGCGAACGGTTCGTCGGTACGTTCGAGGATGATGCAAGCCTTCTTGCCGCGGAGAGCGTCCACGATGGCGGCTTGAGGGAAAGGTCGGATCACGTTGACATGGATGGAGCCGACCTTGACGCCCCGCGTTTCTCGCAGGTGATCGACGGCGGCCTCGATATTCTCGGCGGCGGAGCCAAGCGATATGAAGGTGATTTCCGCGTCGTCGTTCCGATATTCGGAGACTAGGCTGTAATGGCGGCCGGTGAGGTTGCCGAACTCGTTATAGGCTTCTTCGATGAACCCCAAGATTGGCTCCACGAAGTTGTTGCGACGCGCCACCACCCCATTCATATAGTGTTCCTGGTTCTGCACGGGGCCGATCAGGGCAGGATCGTGCAGGTCGATGACTTTGGGGATCCGACGGCGGGTGGGCCCGAATAGCTTCCTTTGAGCTTCTGTGGGACATTCTACGATGTCGTCGGGCGATCCGAGGAACTCGCGCAGCAATTCGGATTCGTGTTTGAGAAAAGTGCGCTCCAGGTGGGAGGTGAGGAACCCGTCCTGGATGTTCATTCCCGGCGTGAGGGCCTTTTCCGTGACCTTTCGCAGGATCACGGCTTGGTCGGCAGCCTGTTGGGCGTCCTTGGCGAACATCATGATCCAGCCCGTATCCAGGGCAGCGTAGATGTCGTCGTGGCCACAGTGCACGTTCAGCGCATGTTTGGTCAGTGCCCGGGCGGCGACCTCCAACACCATGGTGGATAGCTTGCCAGGTGCGTGGTAGTATTGCTCCACTCCGTAGACGATGCCTTGACCAGAGGTAAAGTTAACGGTGCGCTTGCCGGTTACGGATTGGGCGATGGCTCCGCCCTGAGCCGCGTGTTCGCCCTCGGTTTCGATAGCGAGGGTCGGTTGTCCAAACACGTTGAGCTGTCCTTTCGCCCGAGCGAATTCGAACATTTCACCCATTTCCGTGGAGGGAGTGATCGGATAGAAGACGCCGGCTTCCGCGATGCGGGCCTCAGTATACAAGGCTACCAGCTGGTTGCCGTTGGTGGTAATGCGAATGCCGGGATATTTCGGTTTCGATGCGATCATGGTCTTTTGATTGTGAGCGGTTAAAATCAGCTTTCGGACGCCCCTGCCGTAACGCGAGGAGGCGCATCCAACCAGGCGGCGAGGTCGCGGTTCAGGGGCATGAACTGAGGTTTACCTATTTAACCCAATATTTAAAGACAAAAATATCTTTAATTATTATCGTCGGAGAAAATTCGGTAAGGGTGTCGCGGCGATTGGAAGGCGGGGCGGCCCTCGATGTAGGGCGTAAGATAAGTTGAAGCTTGAACCAGCGCAACAAGCTTGTCGTCTTACTCGGCTTTACGCAGATGACAGCCACGCAAAACGACGGTTTAGGACGGATACTCGAGGGAAGCGCCCAGGCGCTTGCCCAAGCGAAGGCTGAATTCGAAGCGACGCCGATCGACCAGGATTGGTCCGCCGATCTTCCGGCGCCGCGCCTTGCGCGCGCCAGAACGATTGCCCGTCCCGTCGAGGTCAGCGCTCCAGGAACGTTTTCCAAAAACTCGATCCGTACCCTCAGGCTGGAGCCGACAGACCTTTCAGGATGGTGGCTGGAACGTTGCGACATTCCAGACTCCCGCCCAATCAAGGTATCGATACGCAACGTATGGACCACCGGCGAAATCGTGAGCAACATTGTGCTGCGTTCGGGTTCGGTCCACAACTACGTGAGACTGGTGGAGCACATCATCGCCCTCAAGGCAGGCATGGACGTGGACAACCTCCTGATCAAGCTGGACTCAGGGGACCCGCCGCTCTTCAACGCTGGGAGCAAGGAACTAGTAGAGGCGATCAATTCCGCGGGCCGCAAGGAACTGGCAACGCCGGTTCGCTATTTCACGGTAAAGGAGCGCGTGTCCTTGCTGACGCCCCACAACGGATTGCTGCAAATAGACCCGGCAGAGGAGGGCAGCCTGCGCCTTGACATCGACTGCGTGCGCAACTTCCCCAACGCCATCGGGCAGCAGCGCATACGCTTCGTTAACAACGAGCGGTCCTTCCTTCACGGTTCAACGGCCCGCACGAATACGACCGCGAGACAGAAATTGCTGGTTACCACTTTCGGGAAGCTGTTCCCTGAGTCGCGAAACCTTGGATACAACAGCAAGAACGTTCTGATCGCTGGCAAGAGGCGTTACAGCAACGAGCCTACCCACATGCACGAAGGCAAGTCGTTGGAGGCTGCCTGGCACCGTGCAGTACTCGATTTGCTGGCGGCTTTGGCCTTGATCGACGAAGGGCGATTTGTCGGAAAGATCATTGACTACAAGGGCGGCCACTATCCTGACGTCGAAATGGTGAAGCTGCTCTATGCCTACGACTTGCTGAAGGAAGTCTAGCGACAGCCGGCGCTTGCCTTTCCGCGGAGGGAGCGCGGGCCTGCGCGAATGCTATCCGCCCCGCTCGTTTGATTCGCTATGCCCTTTGTCGTCGCTACAGTCCTCGCTTCCTGCTCCAGCGAACGGCAAACGTTTGTCAGCTTGTACGATTCACTAGAAGGCCTCGTAAAAGGATGGAGTCATGTCGCTGCCCAACTGGAACGCTTTCCGCTGATCGCCTTGAATCCGCTGAAGTATGCGGTTGACGAACGGTCCATGACCGAAGACGAAGCGTTTGCGGGCAAGAGAGTATTCAGGACGGTGCTGGTGAGGAAGCTGAGCAATTGGGGACAGCAACACGCCAACGGTATCGAACCGGTGTTTTTTTGACCAACCGCTACCGATCGTAGCGGTGGAATCCTTTACCCTCCGCCTGAAGCTCAATTCTAGCGACTCGAGCATTTCCGATGCTTGCAGCATTGAAGTCGCACTGCCAAGGGCAGCTCGGGGACGAAGCGGTGGAAAGTTTGGATACAGGCGTTCCCTGTCTAGGGCTCACCTTTGCGGAAGCCGGCTACAACGGCCAAGGCACCGAGACACTGAATGCGACCTATTCGTTGACCTTCGACCCGAAGCGAGACTTTGACCGATGGATGGAGATTACCATTCCGTTGGCGGACTTCATTTTCGGCTACGAGCGAAACTACGTGATGAAGCCCGCAAGCCGCGAAGCGTTGCCCCCAAGCGAATGGATCGCATTCCGAATCAATCCAGAAACGACGAGCGGCAAGGTGGCTCGCAACTACATCGGCGACGCTTGGGACGACTCCGTCCCTGAAATCTACAAGGAACTGTCGATTTCCCTGGAAAGCATAAGGGCGAACATGAAGGCTGGCGGCAGCCATTGAGCTGCCACCAGCAGGGAAGTCTGCTAAACTTCGGAGTCGTTCTTGATATATGAGATCAGCTCGTCGACTTGAGTGAAGGCGATGGCGCTGTAGGTGTCTGCGGCCCCGTAGTAGATCGCGATCTTACCGCTTGGAGCATCGTACATGGTGGCGCACGGAAAGGCGACGTTAGGAACGAAACCGCTTGTTTCGTATTCCTTTTCTGGAGTCAGCAGATATCCGCGGGATCGGTATAGAACCTTTGAGGGATCCTCCAGGTCGAGCAAGGCAGCGCCGATGCTGTAGACGAATCCATTGCAAGTGTTGGATACGCCGTGGTAAAAAAGCAGCCAGCCTTCGGTCGTTTCGATCGGGATTGGGCCAGCTCCGACTTTGGTTCCCTGCCACCAGCCTGAACCGCCTGCAGCCATCACGTGCCGATGCTTGCCCCAGTAGGTGAGGTCCGGGGAATGGCTCAGGAAAATGTCGCCGAAGGGCGTGTGTGCGCTGTCGGAAGGCCGGCTGAGGAGAACGTATTCGCCGCCGATCTTGCGTGGGAACAACACTCCGTTTCGATTGAAGGGCATGAGCGGGTTCTCCACCTTCACGAAGGTTTTGAAGTCCTTGGTATATCCCATCCCTATAGACGCGCCCTTCAGATCGTCGCACCAAGTAATATAGTATGTGCCTTCGATGAGAACGACACGTGGATCGTATGCGTAGGAATTGGGGTTCGGCTTGCCAGATTCGTCTACCCAATCAATGCGCTTGTCCTCTAGTTCCCAACGAATCGCATCGTCGCTCTTGCCGAAGTGCAGTCCTGCTCGCCCGCTCTTGTCGTCGATGCGAAAGACTCCCACAAAGCCATCGCCATAGGGAACCACAGCGCTGTTGTAGGCGCGAGCTCCGCTTGGAATTGGGTTCCAACCGATAATTGGATTCTGGCTGAATCGCCAGACCGGATCCTTGCAGGTATCAGGTCGTTCCTCCCAGGGCAGGTTCGGAAGAGCGCTGCCGATAATGGTATTTCGATTTGAGTTTTTGCTCATTTGTTTTGAGGTATATTATAACGTAAGCTTCTACAATATAGTAACTTACGAGATGCCTAATCAAAGCGACATCGCTCTTTCGATTTCAACGAAAATTATACTGTTTTTACGCTTTTAATGGGTTGAGAGATTGCCAAGGGCGTGTGGCAGGTATTTAAAATCCTGCGACAAAACCTCTGCGCTTTTGGCGCAAGTCATCGTTTTCGAAATTAACCCCAACTGCGTGGATTTATTTGTAAAAGCTCGAATGCCAAACGCTCCTGTCAGTACGTCAGATCGCGTCTGGGCTGAGTATTTCGGCTCTGGATCCAGGTTTCGCTCTCGCCTCGGATGCATTTTTTGAACCGAGACCGAAGTCGTTTCCTGCTAGCAGCTGCAAGCGGTGTGTTGGCTGGCGCGGTCGTTTTGCTGGTGAGACCGGAAGTAGATTGGACCTCGGTTTTCCTTCCCTTGTTCGTGTCTCTGATCGCTCTTCTTGCGTCCTCCTTCAAAGACGCGAGTTCAAACTTATCGTCCTCGCCTGCTGGAAATTTGTCGAATCCCTATCAGGTCGCCTTTTCTGCGGCTGGGGTAGCAGGCTTGCTGTGGAACCTCAAACTGGACGAAATCCGTTGCGACAATGTTGTATTCAAAATATTGGGATTCGAGCACGAGGGAGAGACCATCTCAGCCGAACGTTTTAGGCAGGCTCTTCACTTGGAGGACAGAGCCGCTTTCAAGCTAGCTTTCGAACACGCTAAGTCGGGCCGTCGTCGTAGCCCTATGGACTGTCGCTTCGTAAAGCCAGGAGGAGGGGTCGTTTGGGTTGAACTAACCTTATGCCCTGTATTAGACGAGCAAGGACACCTGCAAATAGCGGGAGCAATCACGGAGGTTACCGAGCGAAAGCGTACGGAATCCTTGCTTGATAGAGGCGTAGCTTACATGGAAGCCATTCTGGAGAATACCAAGAACATCGTATTCTCGATCGACGCGGACTATCGCTTAACGGTCTTTAACTCGAGGTTTCGAGCTAACATGCGGGCTGCGTTCGGAAAACGAATACACGCAGGGGACAGTGTTTTCGAGATATCGCCTAGCGATATCGCTCCAACCTGGAAACCCCGCTTCGCGAGAGCTTTGGCAGGTGAATCTTTCCAGATCGAGGAAGGCTTTAACATCAAAGGAAGTCGCTTCTATTTTCACATTTCCCTCAGGCCCATTCGAGAAAGCGGTCGTGTTGTGGGAGCCACTGTCTACAGCAGAAATATTACCCAGCAAAAGCTGCGAGAGAGGGAGTGGGTTGAAGCAAAGGAAAAAGCCGAAGAAAGCGACCGGCTGAAATCTGCCTTCTTGGCGAATATGTCACACGAAATTCGCACGCCTCTGAATGCCGTCATGGGATTTGCGCAACTCCTGAAAACTGGCGAAGGCACCGAAGCGGAACGCGAGAAGTTCTTGGATATCATTCTGTCCAATGGCGACCACCTCCTGCGAATCTTGGGTGACATCATCGAACTCGCCCAAATCGAATCGAACCAGTTGAGAGTGGAGCCCGTGATGTTTGACCTGCATATGATGCTCACGGAAACGTATTCAGCTTTTCATGATCGGATCCAGGGTGCCGACGGAAGCTCGGTTGAGCTTGTAATGGATAATCAATTACAAGGAACGGAGTTCGTCCTTTGCGACGAAACCCGCCTCAAGCAAATTGTTTACAATCTTATTTCGAATTCCATCAAGTTTACTGCAGAGGGAAGCATTCACGTTGGTTACGATCGGGGGGAAGAGGGAATGCTGGAGTTCTACGTCGCCGACACCGGGTCTGGGGTGCCGGAATCGATGCGTGAACGGATTTTCAAGCGCTTCCGGCAGGGCGAGTCGCAAGCAGGCAAGCGCAATGACGGTGTCGGGCTGGGCTTGTCCATCTGCCAAGGCTTAGTTTCGCTATTGGGCGGAAGGATTTGGATAGAGGCGAACCATCCTCATGGGGCCGTATTTCGCTTCACGATTCGAGACCTTTCGCATGGTGCGGGCAATGGGGATGTCTCGGCAGGGAAGAGCAATGTCCACGGCAACTCCGATCAATCGCTCCAGCGAAAGATTCAAGAGGGCAGCAAAGTGCTCGTGGCGGAGGACGACGACATGAATTTTCAGGTGGTCGATGAAATCTTGCGCAAGGAGAAACTCGTTTCGATACGCGCGGTGAATGGGGAGGACGCAGTATCGGCAGTTGAACGCGACTTGGAGATAAAGCTGGTGGTGATGGATATCAGCATGCCAGTTCTCAATGGACTGGAAGCGACCCGGCTCATCAAGCAAAGGCGTCCAGATCTGCCGGTGATCGCCCACACTGCTCATGCGATGCAGAGCGATCTGGATCGAGCCTTGCAGGCAGGCTGCTCGGATTGTCTCGTGAAGCCCATCAATATCGAACGCTTTAAGCAATTGATCGCTAGGTACGTTTAGGCCGCAGCGACAAGGGCAGGCCTTATCGCTTGACCTACAGGCTACCGCGCCCAATGATTTTGGAATCATGTCAATCGCAACCACTTATGCCTTTTGGTTTTATTACTTCTGGAATTCCCAGGGGCGAGATTGACGTATCTTATTAGAACCGAGCATATCCGCAATAAAGCCCTGGCATTCCATGTGAATCCCAGGGCTTTTTGCATGCCCGTTTTCTGCTCTCCTGCAAACGCTACTACATACTTCAAAGAAACGAAAATGAACGCTACTATCTTACCTGAACGAGAAGCTGTTCCGCCTGCGAAATCGAGCAGCTCGACTCAAAGCATCCAACCGCCCTCGAAGCTTCGTCGCGATATTCCGCTCTCGCCAACGGCTAGAGAGACCGTTGCGAAAGGGCGTCGAGAGGTCTCAGCCATCCTGCAAGGGAGCGACTCGAAGCGGATGGTCGTGGTCTGTGGTCCTTGTTCGATCGACGATGTGAACGCAGCCCATGTCTATGCTGAACGATTGTTACGCCTTTCCGCCAGCGTGCGGGAAAAACTGGTCATCGTGATGCGGACCTATTTCGAGAAGCCCCGCAGCGTTATGGGATGGAAGGGCTTGCTCTACGATCCAATGACAACAGGGGATCGCAGCCCGACCACTGGCATTTCGATGGCTCGCCGCTTCACCGCTCGCGTGAACGACGCAGGCCTCCCTTGCGCGACTGAATTCCTGAATCCATTACTGGCGCTCTACCTTGAGGACAGCATGGCATACGGTTCGATCGGCTCCCGAACTGTAGAAAGCCAAATCCATCGCGAACTAGCGAGTCGCTTGCCCATGCCCATGGGCATGAAAAACGGGATGGACAGCAGCGTCGCGTCAGCTGCGAATGCGATGCAGTCTGCTCGGTCTGCGCACTCGTTCTTCGGACAAGGCATCGAGGGAGAGCCCTGCCTCGTAGAGACGAGTGGCAATAGGGACGCGCATTTGATTTTGAGGGGCGGGTCCGGCGGACCGAACTTCGACGCAGCAAACGTCTCGCGGGCGGTAGAGGCTGGCAGGGAACGTGGAGTGCAAAGGCCGGTCGTGGTCGACTGCTCGCATGGTAACTCGCAGAAGGACCATCGCCGCCAGTCGCAGGTTTTGCGATCGGTCATAGAGCAGGTGGAGCGAGGGCAAGGCGGAGTGGCTGGGGTGATGCTGGAGAGCTACCTGGTGGAGGGGAATCAAGATTCGAATAGAGGAAATGCACGGCGTTTCGGCCAGTCTATTACGGATGCTTGTATCAACTGGAAGGATACTGAATACCTAGTGAAAAGCTTGGCGGACGCGCTCTGAGTAACCAACGCAGCTTCGATGGTGGATCTTAACCAAGGGGGACTTCCTAGGAATCTGCCCAGCGGTTTGCCGGAAGTCCCTCAGCTCTTGCTAGGAGAACCCATCAAGTTTGGCCAAGGATGTGAATCGGGGACCTGATTTCCCGTTACGCGGGACATGCAACTCACGAGCTCTCGACTCAATCCCACCTCTGCCAAATGGCGTCGGCTTCTTGCCTGCTTGGCGACTTTTTCTCTTAGCGCAGCGGCCTTCGCTGACGACGTTGTCCTCACCTGGAGCGACAACTCGGACAACGAAGACGGCTTCAACATCGAGCGGGCTGCCGGCGACGGCGTATTCGAAACGATTGCCCAGGTCGGAGCTGACGTGCAGACCTACACGGACGCCACGGCCGTCGAAGGCGTCGACTACCAATATCGAGTGAACGCCTACAATGCGTTTGGTTACTCGGGCTACACGAACGTGGCGAGCCACTATATCAATGTAGCGCCGACGATCACTGCTGTGCAGGACTTTGCCGTAGAGGAAAACCAGACGACGGATCCGATCTCTTTCTCGGTGAGCGACTTTGAAACTGCCAGCGGGGATTTGACCCTTGCAGTATCCAGCAGCAATCCGGATTTGGTCGACGTCGCTGGCGTCGAAATCGAAGGCAGCGGTGCCGAAAAAAGCTTCAGGCTGACCCCCTCATTCAACACCGCTGGCGAAAGTACAATCACTGTTACGGTCTCGGACGGAGAGGACAGCAACAGCATCTCCTTCTTGTTCTCCGTCAACGCTTACGTATTCCCAAGCCTGCAACTGGCGGTCGAAAGCATTGCCGCTCAGCCGCGGGCGGGAGAAAGCTTCCTCGTCACGGCCACTGCGTCCGACGCTTCCGACGTCACTTCAGTGAGCTATTGGATCGGTGACGAGTTGTTGGAAACAGTCACCTCATCTCCCTTCGAGGCGACTTTGGCGATATCGGAAGCGGGCAGCTACACGCTCACTGCGGTCGCGACAATTGACGGGCGGGCGCAAACCGTTACCGCTGACCAAACCTTGTGGGTTGGGGCGGCACCGGTGGACTCCAGCATCGTGGACAGCTTGGCGACCCTTTCTGTCGAAGAATCCACAACGGCAGGTTCCGCGGGCTACGATCTCGCCAGCGACACCTTCACGCTCGAGGACCAAAGCGGATTGATCTGGGGAAGCTCCGACTCGCACCGCTACTATTACCTGAGAGCCAGTGGCGATGTGGCAGTGGAAGCGCAAATTTCGGCACTCGACACCTCAGCCAGCGGCACGGTGGCTGGTTTGATGCTCCGCTCTGCGCTCTACGGCAAGTCCCCGCAGGCCTCGCTGCTATTGAATGGCGACAACGCCTTGAGCGTGCGTACACGAGCCACTCGCGGCGCATCTACCGAAGAGCGGTCCCTCGGTTCCAGCTTCTCCGCTACGCCATGGCTGCGGATCGAAAAAACGGGCTCCACCATACGCTACTACGGCAAAGCGTCCCTTTCTGACTCCTGGAGCCTAGTGGGAAGCGACAGCCTAGACCTAGGGGAAGAGGTGTTTCTGGGCTTCGCCCTAGCGGGCGGCTCCGCCTCGGGCTTGGTGGCAGCGGAGTTTCAGCAAGCGAACTTCAGCGGTCAGATACTGACGATGGGCGAGGATGCAGTAAAGCCGAGCATACCGAGCGGCCTGCTCATCTCAAGCCTGGCAAACTAGCGTAACGACCTCATGGAGAGCGACCTCTGGAAAAGAATCCGGTCGCTCTCCCTACATTTTTGGGAGCAAATGACGTCTTTCGTTGTCCTGAGCTAGGCCAATCCTCAAATCTCAAACTTAAGAACCATGAAGAAACTCATTTGCTTGACGCTCGTTTCATTCCTTTTTTCCACGCCTTCCGTCTTCGCCGCGAAGAAGAAGGTGCTCGATGCGAAAATCGACCAGGCTATCGAAGAATTCTACGAACACACCAGCGCCGGCAAGAAATTGGCCGAAGATGCAGCTGGCATGCTTGTTTTCCCGACCGTGGGAAAAGCGGGCTTTGGCGTAGGCGGCGAGTACGGGGAAGGAGCCCTTTTCGTAAACGGCAAGCGCGTCCAGTACTACAGTACGGCCAGCGCCTCCATTGGATTCCAAATTGGGGTGCAGAGCCGCTCTCAAATCATCCTGTTTTTGGAAAAGTCGGCGCTCAAAAAATTCCGTGAAAGCGACGGCTGGGAAGTAGGAGTCGATGGAAGCGTCGCGATCGCCAATATCGGAGCCGGCGGAGAAATTGACTCCAAGACTCTGGACGAGCCCGTCGTTGCCTTCGTCTTCGGCAACAAGGGGCTGATGTACAACTTGTCGCTTGAAGGCTCAAAATTGACGAAGATCGTCAAAGACTAGATGACATGAGGGCAGTTCTCATCTAGCCCAAGGCTTCCAGCAAGCGTAGCGGAACGTCGGAGTAGGGGGCTCGAAAGAGCAGCTGCAAACCTTGCGTCTCCCCGTTCTCAAGCCCTATCGGAATTGTGAGGGCCGGGACGCGCCCCACGCTCGCGGGGGCAGTGATCGCGAGCAATTCGTTGCGAAAACGATCGGTGTGCTCCGCCGCTGGGATGGCGGGCGATTGCGTCGCCGGCAGGACGATGTAGTCGTAGCTTTCGAAGCAGCGAGCGAAGAAGCGTTTGGTTGAACGTTCGGCTTTCAGGGCCCTCTCGTTTTCAGCTTCGCTCCAGTGCCGCGCTCGATCGAGGCGTTGCCACACAACGGGGTCGTAGCGCTCCCGGTATTCGTCGATCCAGAGCCTATGGACCTCGAAAGCGTCCTGGCTTTGCAGCACCGCGTAACTGAAGGGAGAATCGCTGGTTTCGCTGAGATACGCCGCCAAAGCCTCCTCATCCTTTTCAGCTCCCAATTTTGATATCGTGTCCGAGCAGCGACTCCGAAACATCGGACTCAGCTTCGGAATCGCGTCTATCAGGTTCAAGCCTCTGAGGGGGCGAGGCGGGGTCGACTCCAGCGGCACAATCGCTCGAATGACCTGCTCCATGTCTTGCCCTGTTGCGGTCATCCATCCCGCCGTATCAAATTTCGGGGCGAGCGGGAAGCAGCCCTTGCTCGACCATTCGTCCGGAGCGAATCGGATTCCCCAGAGGCCGCACCAAGCAGCCGGCACCCGGATCGAGCCTGCCGTGTCGGTTCCGGTCGCGACCGGAGCAATCCCGCATTTGACCGCCCATGCGGAACCGCTGCTGGAGCCTCCGCTGAGGCGCTCTGGGAACAGGGGGTGCGGGCAATCGCCGAAGCTCAGATTCTCGCCAGAAAGCCCGTAAGCGAACTCGTTGAGATGCGTCTTGCCGGCGAAGACCGCTCCTTGCGACCTGAGCGCTATCGAAAGCGCCGCCTCTTCTCCGGGATCCGGTCGAACTTCAGGCAGGAAGCTCGACGAAGCAGTTGTGGGAAAGCCCGGGTAGTCGTAAAGGTCCTTGAGGAGATAGGGCGCTCCAGCAAGAGCTGCTCCGGGAAAGGATCCGGCTTTTTCGAAACCTCCCAGCAATTCCTCGAAGCTTGGCAGGGAAGCGAAAACGCGTCGCTGCGTGTCTTGCGGGATTTTCGATATTTGCTCGAAATAGGTTCGAGTCGCTCGTTCCGGAGATTCGAGGGCGAGTTCCTGCCAATCGCGGATAGTTTTGGTCTGGGAAGGCATTGGTGTCTCTGCTCTTCCTCGATTTAGGGACAAGTGGCAAGCGATCCCGTACTGCAGTGAACGCGAGCTAGGGCCTATTCTGAGGAAACGACCGGCAAGCGAGCCGCTTTCCAAGCGATGATACCGCCCTCCAGGTTCACTAGCTTCGCAAAGCCTTTCGAGCGCAAAAAAGCTGCCGTTTTTCCGCTGCGGTTTCCGGAGCGGCAGTAAAGCAGCAGGGTCTTGTCCCTTGGGAGCTCTTGGATGCGTTCCGCAAAGTCGCTAGCGTAGAAGTCAATCACTTGGGCGCCTGCCAGCTTCTCGCTATCGGCCTCAGCCTGAGTCCTGACATCGACCAAAATCACGTTGTCTTGCTGGATCAGGGATGAAAAGCGTTGTGGGCTTGCCTGTTCGACATCGGCCTTCGCGAGCGCAGCGAAAAGGCCTAGGGACAGTAGGAAAACGAGGAAGCGTGGCATGATCGTAAGGTAAGTTACTCGCAATCGTCAGCGCAACAGCTGTCGCAGGAAGCGGTGAAACAATCGTCGCAAAGCGGAAGATTGCTCTCCGAGGGTAAGCTTCCCCCGCATTCCGTGCAGCGCCTGATGTCCTCTTGTTCCATGCTGTTCACTGTCAGATTAAACGAAAAAGCCGTTCCCGCGATTTCCCGAGAACGGCTTAAGAAGATCCTACTATTTGTCGAAGTGGTTGCGGCGCTTTTCTCCGACGCGAGACATCTGTAGTTGTTGGCCGGATACCCAGGCTTTCTTGAGCAACTTCAACACTTCCTTGGGCAT